>CAZSDJ010000028.1:0-22756 GCA_964605645.1 uncultured Planctomycetia bacterium | reverse complement strand
TGATAAAAGAAGAAAAGCATAAAGCGCTAAAAAATAATATTGACGAAATTGGCAAAATGCTGTCAGGGCTTATAAATTACTAAGCTAATTTTAACTTTTCTGATCTTCCAACAATCCACTCTATACTTTTCAAAAAAAAATAAAAAAATTTGAAAGAATTTGGCGTTTTGTTTCGTCTATAAGTAAAGGGGCAAATAAAAAAAAAGGAGATCCTAAGGTCACAATTTGTGACCTTATTTAAAGGGGACAGCGACCTTTTATTGATATTGGTATATTTGCTGCATAAAATAATTCCATGCCTAGACAAGCAAGAATAGTTGCACCTAACACACCTCACCACGTAACTCAAAGAGGTAATTACCAGCAAAGTACTTTTGACAATGATAATGATTATAAAAAGTATTGCCAGTGGATTAATGAATACGCACAAGAAAATAACGTAGATATCCTAGCCTATTGCTTAATGGCCAACCACGTACATTTTGTAGTTGAGCCTAGCAAAGAAACCAGCCTATCTAAGCTATTCAATAATACTCATATGAGATACTCTCAATACCTGAACAAGAAAAGAGGCCTAAAAGGGCATCTTTGGCAGGGACGGTTTTATTCTTGCATATTAGACGATGCTCACCTTTACAGAGCCATAAGATATGTTGAAAATAATCCAGTTAGAGCTAGAATAGTAAACAAGGCTTGGGATTATGATTGGTCAAGTGCTAGTGATCATACCGAGGGAAGAGCAAAACCTTTGGTAAAGCTTAAAGCTGCCAGAGGTATTGATAATTGGGAAGAATACTTACAGGAGAATGATCCTGGAACAGAAGAAGAGATAAGGATAAAAACCAAGAGAGGGTTGGTAGTCGGGACAGATAAATTTATAAAAAAACTAGAGAAACAATTTAAACGTTCTCTGCAATGTTTAAATCAGGGGAGGCCGAAGAAGGGCAGGTAAAAAAGGTCGCTGTCCCCTTTTAATATGAGATTTAAGACTCAAGAAAATTTAAATCAGGCTGAACTTAAAAGGGGGTTGAATTTTGTTCTTTTAGATGGGGTGGCAAGCCATCTAATGGGGGTTTTGACCGGAGGAGTTTTTTTAGTTGCGGTTGCCCTACATCTGGGTGCATCTAATTTTCAAATAGGCTTGCTTGCGGCTATCCCGCCTTTAGTTCAATTAGTTCAGCTGCCGGCGGTATTTATAATCGAAAAGATAAAGAGTCGAAAAACAGTCGCTGTTTATTCGGCAGTTTTAGGCAGATCGATTTGGTTTATTATTGCAGCTATCCCTTTTTTATTTGCCTGGTCAACAGCTTTATATGTTCTGATTATCTGCATATTGATTAGTTCTGTTATGGGAGGTATAGGAGGTTGTGCCTGGAACTCCTGGATGAGGGATTTGGTTCCTGAGAATAAAATGGGTGAGTTTTTTTCCCGCCGACTCCAGATTGCCATTATTTTAGGGATATTAATCAGCTTTTTAGCCAGTGTTTTCATAGATAAGTGGAAATACTTTTTTGCTGCCAACCAAATATTTGCTTATTCGGTATTATTTACATTAGGAGCTATTGTGGGGATAGTCGGAATTTTATTCCTGGCAAAAATACCGGAAAGACCGATGTTTTCCAGAAGCTCTAATTTTTTTAAATTAATTATCAAGCCGTTTAAAGATATTAATTTTAGGCGTCTGATGTTCTTTTTAGGGTCCTGGAGTTTTGCGGTTAACCTAGCTGCTCCCTTTTTTACAGTTTATATGTTGACCAGGCTTGAGTTAGGCATGTCGATGGTTGTAATGTTAAGTATTGTCAGCCAGGTTTGTAATTTTATGTTCTTGGGATTATGGGGAAAATGGTCGGATAAATTCAGCAATAAATCAGTTTTAGCTGTAAGTTGTCCTTTGTTTTTGTTGAGTGTCTTAGCCTGGGCTTTTACTACTTTGCCGGATAAGCATTTTTTAACGATGCCGCTTTTATTTGCAATTCATATTTTAATGGGTACCTCGATTGCCGGGGTAGCCATCGCATCAGGTAACATTGGTCTAAAGTTGGCCCCTAAAGGAGAAGCTACCTCTTACTTAGCTACCAATACTTTAGTTAATTCATTTTCAACTGGTCTGGCGCCTCTTATCGGCGGTAAGTTTGCTGATTTTTTTACTTCTCGCAACTTATCAATGACATTGCAATGGTCCGGGCCGGTAAAAGATTTTACGATGCAAGCTTTGAATTTTCAGCATTGGGATTTTTTCTTTGTTTTTGCTTTTATCATTGGATTATACGCTTTGCACCGGCTGTCTTTGGTCAAAGAAGAAGGCGAAGTTGATGACAAAGTAGTTCGTGCTGAATTTTTAGGAGCAATCAAAAGGCCGATAAGAAGCCTTTCTTCCGGAGCCGGTTTATATCAAATTATTTCATATCCTTTTTCGTTTTTGTTTAAGTACCGGCAGAAAAAGTAAAACAGTTAACAAATGTATTGTATTTGTTGAGATTATTGATATAATGTGGCTTATATTTAAGGTTGCAGTACACTCAAAAGAAATTTCCCCAATTTATGAGTAAGTGCCTTGTTTCATAAATCCTTTAAATTAATACAAAAGGAAAATAAACGAGCCCAAACTGGCAACTTATCAAATAAAAGAATTATGAACAAAACTACCGCAATTCTACTGGCAGCAGGCAAGGGTAAGAGGATGAAAACTTCTTTGCCGAAAGTTTTAAAGAAGGTTTGCGGCCAGCCGCTTATCTATTATGTTTTAAAGCAGTTTTCTAAAATTAAAAATATCAAGCAAGTTATTGTGGTTGTAGGCTACGGGAGTGATTTGGTTAAAGAAGAAATAAAAGAAATTGTTGCTGCTAATCAGTTAAAGAATCTATCGGGGAAAATAGAGTTTGTTAACCAGCCTAAGACGTTGGGGACTGCCGATGCTGTCAGGGTTGCTTTGAAAAAAGTAAAAAATAAAGAAGTGTTAGTTACCTGTGGCGATAATCCTCTTATCACCTCAGGGACTATTTCCAGATTTTTATCTTATTCAAGGAAGAAAGAGTTAGATTGTTGTATTTTGACCTCGGTTGTCGAGAAAAAAAATCAATTGGGGATGATTGTTTATGATGATAAAGGCAGAGTGCAAGCGATTAAAGAAAAACTTTCTCAGAAGGGAAAGGTAAAAAATTTTGCGAGCAGCGGCGAGGTCAACAGCGGCACTTACTATTTTTCTAAAAAAGAACTTGCTAATAATATAGGTAAGATAAGGAAGAATAAGGTAAAAAAAGAATATTTTTTAACGGATATAATAGAAATTTTAGCGGGCCAAAATAAAAAAATAAAAAGTTACCTGGCAAATGATTCTTCAGAGGTAGCAGGGATAAATAATCTTTTTGAGCTGCAATTTGCGGAAAAAACAATTAAAGCTAGAGTTATTGCTCAATTAACAGCTAAAGGGGTGGTGATAGTTGATCCCGGCACCACTATCGTGCAAGAATCAGTAAAGATCGGCAAAAACAGCGTTATTTACCCCTTTACCTTTATTGAGAAAGGTGTTATAATCGGCAGCAATTGTTCAATCGGCCCCTTTGTGCATATTCGCACCGGAACACGGCTTAAAGATAAGGTTAAAGTAGGTAATTTTTTAGAAATTAACCGGTCTCAATTGGGGACGGGCGTAACTGCTAAGCATTTTGGTTATCTGGGCGATACCGTAGTTTCTAATAATGTAAACATTGGAGCCGGTACTGTTGTAGCTAACTATGATGGTAAAGCCAAACACAAAACAGAGATAAAAGAAAATTCGTTTATCGGCTGTGATACAGTTTTGGTTGCTCCGGTAATTGTGGGAAAAAATTCAAAAACCGGGGCAGGCTCTGTAGTTACAAAAAATGTGAAAAATGGAGAAGTTGTAATTGGAGTTCCGGCTCACCCTTTAAAACTTAAGGAGTAAAGATGGATAAATTAGTAGTTTTTGGCGGTAGTGCGAATCACCCTTTGGCGGAAAAGATTTGTGAAAAATTAAATACAGAGCCGGCTAAAGCAAAAATTGCCCGCTATAGCGACGGTGAAGTAAGAGTGCAGTTAAAAGAAAATGTAAGAGGAAAAGACGTATTTTTAATTCAGCCGACTTGTCCACCGGTAAACGAAAATGTAATGGAGTTGTTGGTTATGCTTGATGCAGCCCGGCGGGCTTCAGCGCAAAGAATAACAGCGGTAATCCCTTATTTTGGCTATGCGCGCCAAGACAGGAAAGATAAGCCGAGAGTGCCGATTACGGCAAAATTAGTAGCTAATATTTTAACAAGTTCCGGTGCTGACAGAGTGTTAACTTTAGATTTACATGCGGGCCAAATTCAAGGTTTTTTTGATATCCCCTTAGATCACTTGTATGCAATTAATGTTTTTTTCCAATATTTTAAAGAAAATAAGATGGAAGACCTAGTGATTGTTTCTCCCGATGTTGGCGGGATTAAGATGGCGAGGGCTTATGCGAAGCGTTTTGGCGCAGATTTAGCGATAGTGGATAAAAGGAGGAAATCGCCGGAATCAACCGAGGTAATGCATATTTTAGGAAATGTAAAAGATAAAAATGTTTTATTGGTAGATGATATTATTGCCACCGGTTCATCACTGGTCAACGGAGCAGCTGCGCTAAAAAAGCAAGGAGCAAAGAATATTTTTGCTGCGATTAGCCATGGCATTTTATCTAAAGATGCAACCGATAAATTAGAAAATTCAAGTATAGACTCATTAGTCATAACTGATTCAATCCCTTTGGCAAAAGACAAAAAAAGCAGCAAGATAAAAGTAGTTTCTGTAGACAGTCTTTTTGCCGAGGCGATTAAAAGAATTCATTTTGAAAAATCGATAAGTGTTCTATTCGATTCAACAGGAGGTTAAATGAAGCCACTCTTGACAATCGAGTTGTTTAAGAAAGCATATCTGTTAAGAGTAGGGCTGAATTTAACCCTTGATATCTTTGATGTCAAGGATTTAATTCGACTAGATGTTTTTTCTTACGTTAATATTTGAAAAAACATAAGTCTCATTAAAGGAGGATAAGATGGAGCGAGCGAAAATTAAAGTAGAAAAACGCACAGACCGAGGCAAACAAGCCGCCAAAAAATTAAGAGGAAAAGGTTTTATCCCTGCCATAATTTACGGCAAAGATATAAATTCTGCAATTAGTGTTTCACCGGAAGGATTTAAAACTTTAAGAGATATGCATTTTTCAGAAAGTACTGTTATAGATTTATCTATTGCCGGAGAGAAAAAATCTGAAGCGTTACCGGTATTGGTTAAAGATGTTCAACGCCATCCTTTAAGCGATGAAGTAATTCATCTGGATTTACTCCAGGTGTCTTTATCAGAAAAAATAACAGTTCATATCCCTGTGGTATTAAAAGGGGAAGCGAAAGGTAAAGAAGAGGGGGCAGTTTTAGAACAAACATTGAGAGAGATAGAAGTCGAAGGATTGCCTTTAAATATCCCGGAAAATATTGAAGTAGATATTTCCGGCCTGGAAATTGGCCATTCTTTACATGTAGAGAATATTGATGTTCCCGCTGATATTGAAATAATTACCGAGCCGGATGCGACGATTGCAACATTAGCAGTGAAAAAGGAAGAGGAGGAAGAAGAAGAGGAAGAGTTATTGGATGAAGAAGCTCCGACAGAGCCGGAAGTGATCAAAGAAAAGAAAGAGGGCCAAGAAGAAGGCGAAACTGGAATCACGGAAACACGGAAAAAAGAGGAAGCAGCGAAGAAACCTGAAAAAGAAAAAGATAAAAAAGAATAAAATTGAAGATTATAGTTGGGTTAGGTAACCCGGATAAAAAGTATTCAGAAAACAGGCACAATATCGGCGCTAAAGTCATAGAGAGGTTAGCTGCAGAATATAGTATAAAGTTAAGAAGAAGCATCCGCCAAAAGGCTTGGTTAGGGGAGTTACAGACTGAAGCGGATAATTTTTTACTCGTTAAGCCGAGAACTTATATGAACAATTCCGGGCTTTGTGTGGGTAAAATTTTTGCTAGATATAAAGTTTCTTTGCAAGACCTGTTAATTGTTTACGATGATGCCGATTTACAATTGGGGACTTTACGTATAAAAAAGAGCGGTTCTTCCGGCGGCCACAGAGGTATTGGTTCAATTATGGCGGTGCTGGGTAGAGAAGAAATCAATAGGTTGAAGGTGGGGATAGGCCGATCAACCGGTTCTGATTTGGCAGATTATGTTTTGTCGGATTTTTCGCAAGAAGAAAAAAAATATTTAGAAAAAGTTATTGGAGAAGCGGCAAAGATTTCGTTAGATTGGTTTAAAGAAAGAAAAGAGGAAACTGTAAAAATCAAATGAAGCTTATGCTTGTGAAGTAAATATGAGTAAGTGAGTATAAGCATGTAGCTGAATTTGACCCTTGACATTCTTCTGTCAAGAATAAGTCTCATTAAAGGAGGTTGGAGTGGAGCGCAATTATGAATGTATGCTTATTTTAAGGCCGGATTTAGCAGAGCCGGATAGAGATAAGGTGGCTGAAGGTATTACCAATAAAATTAAAGAATTGAAAGGAGCAGTAAAAAAATCTGAAGTTTGGCAAACCTTACGGGATTTCCATTATTTTTTAAGAAGCAAAGGAGCAGAAAGGACTAAGTACTATAAAGGTACTTATTGGTTGATTACTTTTATGCTGCCGACCGAAAACCTTGATGACTTAAAAGAAACTATCAGGTTGGAAGAAGGAATTTTGAGAAGCCTTGTTCTGAATAAAGAGAGTGATAAAATAAAGATAGAGCAATCTAAAGCACAAACTGGTTGATTATCATCAACAAATTTACTAATCTCTACGAATATACTAATAAATGTGTAAGAAAATTCGTAAATTTGTAATTGATTCCTGCCTCGCCTTACTCGGCAAGGCGGGCGTACATGCGTAGATTATTTATAATTAGTTAAAGGGAGGGGGACAAAAAGATGGTTAGTTTAAATAAAGTATTTTTAGTGGGTAATTTAACTCGCGATCCGGAGTTACGGTATACCCCCGGTGGGACCCCGGTTGCGACTTTGGGTTTGGCGGTAAATAGAACTTATAAAGGTAAAGACGGCCAAAATCAGCAAGATACTTGTTTTTTAAATGTAGTGGTTTGGAGCCAAATGGCCGAAGTTACCAACCAATACCTGCAAAAAGGCAGCCCGGTTTTGATAGAAGGGAGGCTGCAGTCAAGAAGTTGGGAAAATTCGGAAAAACAACGCCGGACTGTAATTGAAGTGGTAGCAACCAGAGTACAGTTTTTACCGCAAAGAAATGCGCCGGCAGAAGGGCGTGCCTCTGAGCAAAGCGAGGGCAAAGAGAGTGAAAAAATAGTTAATTTGGAAGATGAGGAGAATAACTTAGGAGAAGCGATATCAAATGGCTAAAAAAAGTAAAAAGCAAAGCAGGCAAAAGTTAACTAGATTTAAGAAAAACTGTATATTCTGTAAAAAGGGATTGGAAATTGATTATAAAGATATAGATATGATCAGAAGGTACCTTACTAACCGCGGTAAGATAAAATCTCGCAGAATTACGGGAATTTGTGCAAAACACCAGCGCAAATTGACCAAAGAAATTCAAAGAGCAAGATTTTTAAATTTAGTACCTTTTGTAGTTACATAAGTTTGACCCTTGACAAATCTACTTTTTAAAAATTCAGTTGTCAAGGATAAGTCTCATTAAAGGAGGTTCCATGGAAATCATTCTTCTTGAGGAGATCAAGAATTTAGGCAAAGAAGGCGATGTGGTTAAGGTTAAGGACGGCTATGGGCGTAATTATCTAGTCCCCAAAAAATTAGCCTTAGCAGCTACTAAAATAAATTTAAAAAAAGTTGAAGAGCTGAAGAAAGAAAGAGCAAAAAAAGAAAAAAAGAAAGAACAAGCTTTGGATGAGTTAAGGGGCCGGCTGGAAGGCTTATCTTTAACTATTGCCGCAGAGGCAAAAGAAGATGATTCTCTGTACGGTACTGTTAAGGAACCGCAAATTTTAAGTTTGCTGCAGGAAAAACACAAGGGAGAAATACCGAAAGGGGCAATATCCTTACAAGAACCAATCGATAAATTAGGGGTCTATAAAATACTTGTAAAAATATCGAAAGATTTGCAAGCAAAAGTACGGCTGTGGGTTGTTAGGAAATAATAAAATTTATGGATTTAAAAAATCCCACTCAAAATATAAATAAAATTCCCCCGCAAAACATTGAAGCGGAAATGGCTGTTTTAGGGGCGATGCTTTTAAATGAAAAGGTTATCCCTGAAGTTTTGGAAATTACCGACTCCCTCTTTTTTTATAAAAAAGAACACAAAATAATTTTTGAAACGATTATCGAGCTTTATGACAAGCGGAATAAAATCGATATTCTAACTGTTTCCGAAAGTTTACGTAAAAAAAATATTTTAGAAGAGGCCGGCGGCACTGCTCAGTTAACTGCTTTGGCAGATTTTGTCCCATCTTCAGCCAATGCTTCTAATTACGCTCGGATTATCAAAGAAAAAGGAATTTTAAGGGCTTTAATTGAAAATTCTTCTGAAATTATATCGTTAAGTTACAAAGGGCAGGAAGAGATTGGTGTGTTGTTGGATAAAGCGGAAAGGCTGATCTTTGATATTAGTGATCGCCGTGTTGAAGGCGGCTATGTCCACATTAGAGATATTATTAAAGACGGGATTGAATTAATAGAATCACTTTATCATAAAAAATCTCACGTAACCGGCGTTCCCACCGGATTCCATGATTTCGATTTAAAAACTGCCGGATTTCAGAAGGGTGATTTAATCATTGTGGCGGGAAGGCCTTCTATGGGAAAAAGTGCCTTGGTTACTTCGATTACCGGTTATGTTGCTATTGAAAAAAAGATACCGGTGGGTATTTTTAGTTTAGAAATGTCAAAAGAGCAACTTATGCAGCGGTTTTTATGCGCAGAAGCTAAAGTAGATGTAAATAGGGTGAGAACAGGTTTTCTTTCTCCTTCCGAATGGCCGACTTTAACTTCAGCTGCCGGCAGGTTGTCGGAAGCACCGATTTATATTGATGATACCCCGGCAATGAATGTTTTTGAAATAAGAGCTAAAGCCAGAAGGCTTAAAGCCCACCATGATATACAAATGATATTAGTTGATTACTTGCAGTTAATTAGCGGCTCGGGGAGAGCTGAGAGCCGGCAGCAGGAAATATCGAAAATTTCACAAGGGCTTAAAGCTTTAGCTAAAGAATTAAATATTCCTTTGATTGCCGTAAGCCAGTTATCAAGAGCGGTTGAATCAAGAGAAGGGCATCGGCCAAAGCTTTCAGATTTGCGTGAATCGGGCGCTATTGAACAAGATGCTGATTTGGTAGTTCTTCTTTTTCGTGAAGAATACTATAATCCCAATGATGAAAACAGAGGGATTGCCCAAGCAATTATTGCAAAGCAAAGAAATGGCCCGGTGGGGACTATAGATTTAGCTTTCTTAAAAGAATATATGAAATTTGCTGACCTGGCAAAGGAAAAGGGGGTTTGACTTTGAAAAACAAAAAGTCTATAATAATTTCTCTTATGAAAAAAGGAATTTTTAGTTTTATTTTTACGGGGTTATTAGCGGTTTCTTTGTCCGGGTATGCCCAAGATGCAGTTTCTGAAATTAAGATAAAAGGGAACAGTTTAGTGAGTGATGCAAAAATAGTTTCAGAAATAAAAATTAAAGCCGGCCAACCTTACAATGAAAATACGGTAAATGAAGATATTAAAAATCTTTATCAAACAGGGTTTTTCAAAGAAGTTTCTACAGAAACCCAAGAAGGCCCGGAAGGCATAATCTTAACTTTTAAGGTAGTCGAAAAACCGGTAATAAATGAAATTATAGTGGAGGGGCAACGCTATCTGCGAAAAAAGCAAATTTTAGAAGCAACAGAGTTAAAAGAAGGTAGTTTTGTGGATGAGTACCGCCTGCAGCAAGCCGTTAAAAAAATAGATGATATTTATAATAAAAAAGGTTTTTCTCAGGCAGATATCAAATATCAATTAATATCCAAACCCGAGAAAAAAGTAGATGTAAAATTTACGATTAACGAAAAAGGTGTGATTAAGGTGCGAGCGGTTAAAATTGAAGGTAATAATCAATTTAGCGATAATCGCATAAAAAAGTTAATGAAAACCAGAAAAGCCTGGTTGTTTAACAAAGGGATTTTTAAAGAAGAAGTATTTTCCGATGATTTAAACAGGATAAAGAGTTTTTATCAGCACAATGGCTTTACCGATGTTTCGCTGGATTCAAAAGTTGAGTATCAGTCCAAAGGAGTTCATATAATTCTGAAAATTACCGAGGGGAAAAGGTATTATATCGGCCAAGTTGAAATTATAGGCAATAAAGAAATTGATACCGGTGAAATTCGTAAAAAATTATCTGTTTCGAAAGACAATGTATTTAGCAAAGAACTGGTTTATCAAGGTTCATCCGAAATTAGGCAATTGTATGTAGACAGAGGTTATATTTTTGCCCAAGCTGAACCAGTCAGTGTATTAAACCCTGAGACTAATCAGGTAGATGTAACTTATAAAATAACGGAAAGCCATGTTGCTTATCTGGAAGATGTCCAGATAAAAGGCAATGAGAAGACTAAGGATAAAGTAATAAGAAGAGAGCTGAAAGTTTATCCCGGCCAGAAGTTTGATGGGAAAAAAATGCGGGAGAGTAAGCGAGACTTGGAGAATTTAGGATTTTTTGAAGACATCAGGTTTCGCACTGAACCCGGTTCTGAGCAAGATCAGGTAGATTTAGTTGTAGATGTAAAAGAAGCAAAAACAGGTTATTTTAGTTTTGGCGGCGGGTATAGTTCGATAGATGAATTTATCGGCTTTGTGGAATTGCGGCAACGAAATTTTGATTATCAAAATTGGCAGACCTTTACCGGAGCCGGCCAAGACTTAACCTTAAAAGCCAGCTTAGGTACCTTGACGAGCCGCTATCAATTGAGCTTTACCAATCCCTGGATTTTTGACCGGCCAATCTCTTTTGGGTTTGATGTTTATAAGAAAGGCCACGATCAAGATGATGATGTCGGTTATGCTTATTCTGAAGATATAACCGGCGGCGCTTTACGCCTGGGGAAGAGATTTAACGACCAGATTAGCGGCAGAGTTGCTTATCGTTTTGATAATGTAAAAATTAGTGACACTGAAGATGCCAGCGATTCAATAAAAAAGGAAGACGGCAGCAACAATTTGAGTAGTGTGGAACTCTCTCTGGCTTATGACACCAGAGATAATGTTTTTACACCGCGCAAAGGAATCTATTTTTCTAATTCTTTTCAACTAACCGGCAGTTTTTTAGGCGGGGATAAAAATTTTAATAAATTTTTCAGCAGATTAAGCCTTTATTTTCCAACCTTCAATGATTCGGTGATTGAAACCCGCTTTCAGGCCGGTTTTGCCGACCCGTTTTCGGATACAGAAGATGTTCCCATTTATGAAAGATTTTTTGCCGGCGGCGCTTCGACGATTAGAGGTTATCACGAACGAAAAGTGGGTCCCATAGACAGCAACGATGATCCGTTGGGAGGGGAGGCAATGTTTGTGGCTAATGTTGAATACACCTACCCTTTAGCAGATTTTTTAAAGGTAGCCACTTTTTATGATGTTGGTAATGTCTGGAAAAAGAATAGTGATTTTTTTCAAACTGAAGACGATCGTGAGGCTTTTTATTCTAGTGTAGGTTTAGGGCTGCGGGTTAAAACTCCGATTGGGCCGGTCAGCGTAGATTACGGCTGGCCGCTGGATAAAGAGCCGGGAGAAGATGGCAGAGAAGGCAGGTTCCATTTTAGTGTCAGCAGAGGCTTCTAACATCCTCTTACGAAAAAGCTAGAGGATGTTTGATTACACAGATTAAAATTGGATTAACTCAGATTAAGGAGGTTTTAAGATGAGAAAGTTTTTCAGTATTTTATTAGCAGTTGGTTTATCTTTTAGTTTCGCTACCGGTAGTTTTGCCAAAGACTTGAAAATTGGTTATGTAAATACAATTGAAGTTTTTAATGAATACCAGCGCACCAAAGATCAAGACAAACAATTAGAAGTGAAAAAAGAGAAAGCCCAAGAAACCTTAGAAGCAAGAGAAAAAGAAATCCAAAAGATACAAAATCGCTTAGAAGTATTAAAAGAAGGGGAAAGAGAAAAAGAGGCGGAAAAATTAAGAACTAAAATGGAAGAGTATCGGGATATTCGGCAAAAGGAATTTACAGATATCAAAAAAGAAAGAGATGAAATGATGAAAAAAATTATAGATGATATCGATCAAACAGTTTCAGATTATGCAAAGAAAAATAATTATGATTTAATTGTTAACGGCAACAGTGTATTGTACGGGCAAAAGCAGTTAGATTTGACTGATACAATCTTAAAAATTATCAACAAGAAATACAAATAAATGGAATACAAGCTTTCCGAGATAAATGAAATAATAGGAGGGGAGCTGGCAGGTGATCCGGATATTGTGATTACGGGGATATCGGGGATAAAAGAAGCAAAAAAAGGTGACATAACTTTTTTAGCCAATCTAAAGTACCTCTCCCTGTTAGACTCTACACAAGCTTCGGCTGTTATTACAGGGCGTGATCTTGATTCAGATAAGCCTTTGCTCAAAACAGATAATCCTTCTGTTGCTTTTGCAAAAATAGTTGATTTGGCAATAAAAAAAGATTTAAGCCATCCGCACGGGGTAAGTTCGGAATCAAGTATCGACAAGAGTGCAAGATTAGCAGCATCAGTTGCGGTGGGTGCTTTTACGATTATTGGGGAAAAGGTTGAGATAGGCAATGATTCCATTATTTATGGCGGGTGTTTTATCGGCAGTAATGTAAAAATTGGTAAAAATTGTTTAATTTATCCAAATGCGATTATTCGCGAGAATACGGAAATTGGCGATGCTGTAATTATCCATTCCGGTGCAGTGATCGGGAGTGACGGCTTTGGCTATGAAATTACAGAAGGAAAAAGAAAAAAGATCCCTCAAATTGGGAAAGTTGTGATAGAAGATGATGTTGAAATCGGGGCTAATACAACAATCGATCGGGCCCGCTTCAATAAAACCATTATTGGGGCCGGAACTAAAATTGATAATCTAGTTCAAATTGCTCACAATGTGGAAATTGGCAAAGATTGTATTTTGATAGCTCAAGTAGGGATATCCGGCAGTACAGTCGTTGAAGATGAAGCGATCTTAGCCGGCCAAGCCGGTATTGTCGGACATATTAAAATTGGCAAAAAAGCAATTATTGCAGCTCAAGCCGGAGTTACTAAATCGGTACCGCCGGCGACTAAAGTTTCGGGGTATCCGGCCAAACCACACCGAAAAGCTGCTAAAATAAATGCTTGTTTGCAAAAATTACCGGAATTGAATAAAAAGGTTAAAGAGTTGGAAGCTAAAATAAAAATATTAGAAAAAGATAAGATAAATGGATAAACAAAAAACAATTAGCAAAGGGTTTGCTTTAAAAGGTAAAGGCCTGCATACCGGAGAAGTTACAGAATTAAATTTTTTACCGGCTGCGGCAGGTAGCGGTATTACTTTTATCAAGGAAGACATTAACCCCCCGGTTTTGATTAAGGCTGATTTTAATTCAATCGGCGATTTAGATAAGTTTCCCCGCAGAACTGTTATCGGCTCCGGTGACAACTATATCCAAACAATTGAGCACTTAATGGCGGCTTTATCTATATTAGGAATTGATAATTTACAAATTAATATCAAGGGCAATGAGATACCGGGATTAGACGGCAGTGCCAAAGAATTTGTGGAGAAAATAAAAGAAGCCGGGATTAAAGAGCAAGATGCAGCGCGTGATATCTTAACAATTAAAGAGCCGCTCTGGATAGAAGAAGGAGATAGTTCAATCGTGCTTTTACCGGCTAGCCAGCTCAGAATTTCTTATGGCCTCGATTATAATAATCCTAAAATTGGTTCCGGGTTTTCCGATATAACTTTAGATGAAGGCTGTTTAGATAAAATATATGAAGCGAGAACTTTCTGCCTTAAAAATGAAGTTGACAGTTTACTGAAAATAGGGTTGGGTAAAGGCGCTGACTACAAGAATACTTTGGTAGTTTCTGAAGAAGGGGTTGTAGATAATGAGTTAAGGTTTCCGGATGAACTTATAAAACACAAGATGTTAGATTTAATTGGTGATCTTTATTTAGCCGGGCCGTTGGAAGTGCATATTGTGGCTGTAAAAAGCGGACATTCTTTAAACATAAAATTATTGGAAAAGTTGCGCAGATATAAACAACAAGTAAAGAGCGCCGGTGTTCAATCTCGATCCGGCTATATCCCCAAAAAGAGTGAATTAAATATAGAAGAAATAATGAAAATACTCCCGCATCGTTATCCTTTTCTTTTGGTAGACAGGGTGGTTGAATTGGAAAAGGGTAAGCGAGCCGTGGGGATAAAAAATGTAAGTATTAATGAATATTTTTTCCAAGGCCATTTTCCGCAAAAACCAGTAATGCCGGGCGTGCTGTTGGTGGAAGCTATGGCTCAGGTAGGAGGGGTATTAATGCTGGCCTGTCCTGAGCATCGTGGGAAGCTAGCTTATTTTATGGCGGCAGAAAAAGTCAAATTTAGAAAAACAGTATTACCGGGAGATCAGCTGGTGATGGAAGTATGGACAAAAAAAATTCGCAGCCGAACGGGTAAGGTGGCTGCGAAAGCAAAAGTAGCAGATAAGGTAGTAGCGGAAGCTGAACTTATGTTTTCGTTGGTTTGAATTTTTGAGAGGTTAGAGGTTAGAAGTTAGAGGTTAGAATGGTACAAAATATTGATTCAAGAGCGATGGTTAGCTCTTCTGCCAAAATAGGAGAAGGTGTAAAAATTGGGCCTTATGCTATTGTTGCTAAGGATGCTGAAATTGGCCAGGGAACAACTATTGATTCGTTCGCCCAAGTCTTAGGGCATACTAAGGTAGGTTCTGATTGTCATATTTTTTCTCAAAGCGTAGTCGGCAGTATCCCCCAGGATTTAAAATATAAAGGGGAAAAGAGTTACTTGGAAATTGGCAATGCAAATAGAATTAGAGAGTTTGTTACCATCAATCCGGGTACAGAAAGAAACACCAAAACAGTAATTGGTAATAATAATTTAATTATGGCTTATTCTCATGTCGCTCACGATTGCATAATTGGTGATGAAAATATTTTAGCTAACGGAGCCACCTTAGCGGGTTATGTTCAGTTAGGCAGAGGTGTTGTTATCGGCGGCCTGGTAGCTATTCATCAATTTTGCCGCCTTGGTGATTATTCAATTATTGGGGGATGTTCAAAAGTTGTTCAAGACATACCGCCTTATTCTATGTGTGACGGCCATCCGGCAGTTGTCCGGGCCCTGAATTCAGTTGGTTTAAAGAGAAAAAATTTTTCAAATCAAGCGATAAAAGAATTGAAAAAAGCTTTTAAGACAATTTTTTTCAGTGACCACTCCTTAGACCAAGCTAAAAAGATTGTAGCTCAAACCGAGAGTTTAGGGGCTGAAGTGAATGCCCTTCTTGATTTTGTGTCAACTTCAAGAAGAGGCATCAGCAAATTAAAATCCAAAAATGCTTAATAACTTTAGCGTTTAATTTTACATAAATATGCAAATAGGTATTATTGCCGGAAACAGAAACCTGCCCTTACTGTTGGCAAGACGAATTTTAGCGGCCAAAAAATTTAAAAAAATAGTTGCTATCTGTTTTAAAGGAGAAACTTCTTCTAAAATCTGTAATTATGTCCAGAACTGCAGATGGATAAGAGTTGGCAAGCTCAAAGATTTAAAGGAAGTTATCAAAGAAACCGGTATTGTCAATTGGATCATGGTAGGACAAGTAAACCCTTTACACATTTTTAAAGAAAAAAAATGGGATCAGGAATTAAGGAAATTAGTTGAAAAAGAAGTTAATTTTTGTCCGCATACAATTTTTAAAATGATAATTTCTGATCTGAAGAAAAATGATATTAATTTTCTTGATTCTACACATTACCTAAAAGATGATTTAGCTGAAGAAGGGATAATGAATGGCCTTGAATTAAGAGATCAAATTAATAAAAATATTGAGTTTGGTTTAAGTAAAATATCTAAATTTGCCGATATTGATATCGGGCAAACTTTACTTGTAAAAAATAATGCGGTAGTTGCAGTGGAATCTTTAGAAGGAACAGACAATACTATAAAAAGGGGCTATCGTATCGCCGGCCCGGGAGCAGTTGTTTTTAAATTTGCAAAGAATGATCAAGATTTACGCTTTGATGTTCCGGTAGTGGGAATTTCAACTTTGAAATTACTGAAAAAAATTAAAGCCGCGGCGTTGGTGCTAGAAACAAATAAAACTATTATTTTAGAAAAAAATAAATTTATTGATTTAAGTAAAAAATGGAAAATCCCCATACTTGGTTTAAGCCGCAGATAAATTTTTTTTTAAAAATTTTAATAATAGTATTTGTTTTCTTCTCGCTATTAGAAGTTAATCTTTTTGCTGAATCTCCAGAGAATTCTTTAGAAAATAAAAAATGGTACCATTACCTATATCTCGGTTTAATTTATGAAGATTTAGGCCGAGCTAAGCAAGCGATTTCTGCTTATCGGCAATCTTTAAATTTAGATAAAAACACTATTGCTTTATTTAGATTGGCAAAAATTTACCGCAAAAATAAAGAATATCAAAAAGCATCTGATCTATTTCAAGAATTAATAAATTATGATTCAAGCCTGAGGCTTGCCTATTATTATTTAGGCCAATGTTTAAAGGAAATAGGCCAAAACCGCCGGGCTTATAAATATTTGACAAAAGCAGTTAGTTTTTATCCCGGCTTTAATCAAATAAAAGATCAGTTTCAAGAGGTAAAACAAGAGTTAGGCAAGGATTTTTTTGAGAAAAGAAAAAGGGAAAAAAAAGAAAAAAGAGAAAAAGTTACCCTGGCTGTTTATAAGCAGCAAAAAGATACTCCGTTGGTGAAGGTGGGCATTGCAGTTGGGGTAGATCAATTTTCATTTTTTTCTGCGGGTAAATTTGAAATTAAAAACAGAACCTCAAGTTATTTCGGCAAACCGGATACTTTTTATACAATTAGAACTAAAGATAATAAGATTTTTTTATCAGACTATAAGACAAATAAAATCTACTCTGTTTTTTCCTCCCCGGTTACCATTACTTCTCGATCAATTCATAAAAAAAGTTATCCATTTTATATTTTAGATGTAACTTACGGTGTTACTGATTTTTGGCACAAAAAAATAGATCGAGCTTATCGCGGTAATTTTAAAGTGGTTGCAAATGAGGCTAAAATTACTTTGATTAATATCGTAAGTATTGAAGAGTATTTGTACGGGGTGCTGGCTGCAGAAATTCCTCCTTATGTCGGCAAAGAAGCTTTAAAAGCCCAGGCTATTTTGGCTCGGAGCTTAGCGATTCGGCATAAAGCAAGGCACAGCGGGCAAGGATTTGATTTTTGTGCCGATGTTCATTGTCAAGTTTATCATGGTTTGTCTGCAGAAACTCCATCTACTAAACAAGCTGTAGATGCAACCCGAGGAGAAATTATTATTTATAAAGGGGAAGTTCCTGAAATCTTCTATCATTCTAATTGCGGAGGATGTTTAACCTCCGATGTTTTTGGGCAAAAGCAATATTTGGCTGACGGCCGAGATTCAAAAAACAAAAAAATGCCGCAATCAGCAGCAGAAAAAGAGCAATGGTTTTTAGAATATCCTGATGCTTTTTGTTCGGGGAAAAATTCGAAATTCCGCTGGCAACGAATTTATGATCAAGAAGATTTTAGAATTGCTTTTGGAGCTGAGATAGAAAGTTTAGAGGATATTTTACCAAGAGTTAAAAAAGGCTGTTTTCGGCATAGCAAAATGGATGTGATTTTAGGGGGTAAACTAAAAAGCCTTAATAATGGTTTAGAGATAAGAAGATTTTTTGATAACCTTCGCAGTAGTGCGTTTAATTTTGAAGTAAAAAAAGATAAACAAGGAAAAACAAAAAAGTTAATTTTTTGGGGAGCCGGGTTTGGCCACGGGACCGGGCTTTGCCAGGAAGGAGCGATTGGGATGGCAAAAGAAGGCTATATATATTCTGAAATATTAAAACATTATTATCCGGGTGTATTGATAAAAAAACAGTATTAGTTTCAGGGGCAAAATGAAGAATATTTCCAAAAAAAGCATCAATATTATTTTAGATACGCTTATTCATATTATTATAACTTTGGAGATTTCTTTAATTGTGTATTTTAAATTTAACAATTTGTATTATGTTCTGATGGCTGTAATAGGAGGCATTTTAATTGATGCTGACCACTTAGTTGATTATCTCATCCATTGTAAAAAAATGAGCTTAAAAAATTTAATTTTTTTTTCATATCAGAAGAAAAAAAAAGTATATTTATTTTTCCATTCTTGGGAGTTGATAATTTTATTAAGTGTGATTGCTTTTTTCATTCAGAGTAAATCTTTGCAAATATTTTCTTTTGCTTGGGGCCTGCATCTTTGCGTGGATAACCTTGATGGCTTTAAAGAAAGAGGACTTTTTTATTATTTTTTAGCTTATCGTTTATCAAAAAAATTTAAAGTAAGCGGCTAAAGATTATCGCTAATAAGGTATTTTTCTATTTTAGCTGAAGAATTAATTTTATTGAAATTATTCCAGATAGTTTTATCTTCCATGCAGAGGTAAAGAGGTGTTTTTTGGTCAAACTCTCTAATCCAGTTTTTCATTTTACCATAAATGTTATTTCTTAAAAATTTAGGGTATCTTAATTTTTTATCTTCACCCAACAGTAATTCTTCATAAAAAATATTACTTTTTGGAAAACGTTTTTCTGATATTGGTTTTAATTGCCGATTAAAACGAAGAGTACCTAAACTTATCCAAGCAAAACCGGCGCTAATTGTGTTGTAAAGGGAGGAGATTAATTCTTTATAGTCTTGTTCCCAATTTTTATAGTAAATAATGGGATCGAAATGAAAAGCAATTTTAAAACCGGCGTCTTTTATCTTTTTTGCAGCGTTGATTCTTTCTGCCAAATTAGCTGAACCCAATTCTTCTAAATTAACCATTCTTTTTGGATTAAGCGACCAGGAAATAATAATATTTGAAGCCGGTTTTTCCCTTAAGATGTTATCAATGTTATTACTTTTTGTTTTTAATTCAAACAATATATTTTTATCTCTGAAATAAGAAATCAGCTGAGAAGAATAATTGGTTAGATGATCCAATGCTACGGAATCAGAAAATTCTCCAGTCCCGATTCGAATTGGTTTTTTTAAATTTTTTTCAAATTTATTAAATTTGTGAAAAAAATCATCTAAATTTGCCGGGAGAATTATGCCGGGGGTGTTTGTGTATTGTTGCAGGTAACAATAAGAGCAATCAAAAGGGCAACCAAAACCAAGGTTTAATATCCGGTAACCGCAACTCAGGTGTTTTTTGGTGCAGGGGCAAGGTTTTAAAAAATCTTGTTTTTCTCTAACTATAAAAACAATTGGTTTTTTTAAATCTTTTATTTTAAACGGATTATTTTTAATATAATTTTTTAAAGAAGTTATTTTTTTTATTTTTAAATCAGGAAATTGATTTTTAAAATTATTAATTAAATAAGAACCACTTACTTCTTCTTCAGCCAGCAGCAGGGAAGGTTTAAATATTTTTTTTACTTGCCGGTTATTTTGAAGAGGGGTTTGTAATTTGTTTAAAAATATCTTATTCTTATTAATATCTTCGCAAGCAGATGTGAGGGGGAAACGTTTTTTTAATAAGGAATTTCGCAGGGCAGAAAATTTATTTTTTCCGGTATATTTATCAGTTTGGGAATCTAATTGTAGATAATGGATAATTTCAGCTAAGGATATATTTTCTCGCCGTTTGATTTCAAAAACAAGCCTGCTCAGGCTTTGGTATTGATTCCGGTTTAAAGAAAACCCAAATTTTTTCTCAATAATTTGTTTTAATTTTTTATCCATAGATTTTTTGATATTTATTTAAAATATTTTGATATTTTTTAATTTCGTTTACTTTATTTCTTTTGGCGGCACCTTTTAAGTAGATTATGCACTTAGTTTTTAATTGTTGATAAGCTATTTTTTGATAGTGCTTTTCGGTATTCTTATTTTCTAATATTTTTAAAAGAGCATGAATCCTGAATTTATCGAGAGCCGGATATTTTTTTGATTGCTGATCTTTGTGGCCGCCTTCTTTAATGGTTAAAAAATCGGGGATTAGGCAAACAGAGTATCGAGAGGTTGCCCTTAACCAAAAATCATAATCTTCACAGGCCGGCAGTTTCGGGTCAAAAATGCCGATTTTAGCAAAAACTTCTTTTTTTACTGCTGCAGTAGAGATGCTAATCGAACATAACTTAACTGCGTTTTCAAACACAAAACCGGTTGGTTTTTTGTGGTGTTTTTTTTGGTAAAGCAATTTTCCGTTTCTGTACCAGATTTCTTCGCTATGAAATATTTTACAATTAGGATATTTTTTTATATAGTGGTTAGTAGCCTCTAATTTATGTGTGCAAAATCGATCATCAGAATCGAGAAAACAAATAAATTTGCCGCAAGTTTTACTTATCCCATAGTTTCTAGCTGAGGCGGGGCCTTTGTTTTTTTGGTAGTAATATTCTAATTTAGGGTTTTTATAATTTTTGATAAGTTGTTTTGTATTATCAGTTGAACCGTCATCGATAATAATCAATTGATAGTTTTTTTCAGTTTGATTGAAAACTGAATCGATAGCAATTTTTAAAAAATTAGCTCGATTGTAAGTGGGGATAATTACGCTAAATAAAGGTTTCATATTTAAAATGTAGACGAGTTGTTTTATATAAGTATAATTATAACATAGATTAGAGGCTGTTTGGAATCGATAAAATTACTAATGACTAATTCCTAATTGAACTAATCAATGTCCAATAACAAAATGAAGAAAATTCCCAATCTTTCATAAGTATAGGTATTTTTTTGAAAATTGCAAATTAGGCGTTGGTGATTATTTATAAATTAGAGCAATTAAATTAATTAGAAATTATATGAATTCATTATATATCCATATCCCTTTTTGCCGCAGCCGCTGTGCTTATTGTGATTTTTACAGTACTATATATAGGAAAGATCTCGCTGATTCATATGTAGATATAATTTGTAAACAAATTAGCCGGCTTAATGCTGAATTTGAAACAATTTATATTGGCGGCGGAACACCAACTGTGCTTGACTATCATTTATTAAAAAAAATACTTATTAAAATAAAACGATTAGTTAAAGAAGTAAAAGAATTTACAATAGAAGCTAATCCGGAAAGTTTAGATAAAGAAAAAATTGATTTATTTTGTAACTATAGTGTAAATCGCATCAGTATCGGCGTGCAATCTTTTCAGAATCAAAAACTAAAATTTTTAGGCCGCTTGCATTCAGCAAAACAAGCTATAGATTCGTTGGAAATAATAAGAAAAAAGGGGTTCAAGAACATCAGCATTGATTTGATTTATGGATTGCCGATGGAGACAAAGAAGACTTTTGAAAAAGATCTTACAAGAGCCATGGGATTACCAATAACCCATTTATCTACTTATATGCTAACTTATGAAAAAGGTACTTCTTTATGGAAAAGCTTAAATAAGAAACAATTTTTGCCTTTAACAGATCAGAAGTTGGCCGGTATCTACAAGCAGTTGATGAGTTTGCTTGGTAAAAATAATTTTTTCCAATATGAAATATCTAATTTTTCTCAGCCGGGGTTTAGGGCTCTTCATAATTATAAATACTGGAAAAACGAACCTTACTTAGGCCTGGGGCCGGCGGCAGTTTCCTTTTTGGGGAGAAAAAGGCAAAGAAATATATCATCTTTAACTAAATATATACAAGCGGTGAGAGAGGGAGGTAAAATATTAGAGTATTCTGAAGAATTGACCGCTGTTGCCGGAGCAAAAGAAACGGCTGCTTTAAAAATTAGAACCAATGAAGGCATAGGTTTTAGTTGGTTTAAGCAAAAAACCGGCTTTAACTTTTTAGAATTAGAAAAAGAGTCATTATCAAAATTAATCAAGCAAAAGTTAATTAAGTATAGGTATCAGAAATCAACTAAAATGGGAGTAGCCCTCACAAAAAAAGGGATTTTGTTTGCGGATACCGTATCCAGTGAATTTTTGTAAGAAAAATAAATATTTTTTCTTGACAAAAATATCTTTTATAGTAATATCAAACGGTCAGTCTTGTTCAGAAGAAATACCCATGCAGCTTTTGGGCGCAATATTTAAGATGCCTGGATAGCTCAGGGGTAGAGCGCGTCCTTGGTAAGGACGAGGTCATGGGTTCAATTCCCATTCCAGGCTTAAAAAAAGGGTAGGGAAACTACCAGATAAGATAAAAGTAAGTAAAAAATTAAAAAGGTTCAAAATATTTACGGGGGGAGTTTAGACCCTAGATTTTATTATTTCTGTAACTTATTATGAGAGAATTAATTGCATTAAGATGCACCAGTTGTAAGCGGAAGAATTATTATACAACCAAGAATAAAAGGCTGCATCCGGAGAAATTTTCTGTAAAAAAATACTGTCGTTTTGAACGTAAGCACATTGTTCACAAAGAAGCAAAACTCAAATAAGATTTTTGATAATTTCATGCTCGTTGATAAAACAAAAATAGGCGAGTAGCTCAATTGGCAGAGCACCGGTCTCCAAAACCGGGGGTTGTAGGTTCAACTCCTACCTCGCCTGTAATGTATTTGGAGATGGAAATAAGAGTTCCTTGTAA
>CAZSDJ010000027.1:0-23977 GCA_964605645.1 uncultured Planctomycetia bacterium | reverse complement strand
CTGGGAGGAGAACCCTTTTAAAAATTTTAATCAACTAAAAAAAGAAGATGTGAGAAAACTTACACAAAATGCTTGACGTTACCTCGTTTTTTGAGTACTTGATTTTTTAGTAATATCACATATAATAAGGCAAATGAGACCTCGGCAATTAAACCTCTTTGGGATAAAAAAAGACAAGGGGGAAAACCCAAAAAGAGAAGGGATAGTTATCCCTATTGATACAACTATCTTACTTGTAGTTGTAATAATTCTATTATTGATAACTGTTTTCTCCTGGGGGGTTGAAAGAGGAAGAAAATCAAGTTTAAAAGAGGTTTCCGATACCCCTGAGCCAGAAATAAAAACAGAATCAAACATTGAAGAAAAGATTATAGCGGAAAAAATTACAAAAGAAGCAATTATAGATGAAAATAGTCAAGCTGAGACAAACAAAGAAGAAATAAAATCAACAGGCCCATTATACAGAATACAAGTTGCTTCTTTTCGAAAATTGAGTAGCGCCGAAGAAGAAGCTAAAAAATTAAAAGAAAAAGGGTTTTCGACAGAAATCGAAAAAAAAGGTAAATATTCAGTCGTTTATGTGGGAAAATTTGAAAATAAAGTTACTGCAGAAAAAAATTTAAAAAAATTAAAAAATACTTATCAAGATTGTTTGTTAAGGAGGTTATAATGGGATTACATCCATCATTAAAAAGAGGTCAAAAACTGGGCGGAGAACGCTCAGTACTAAAACGTTCGGAAAGAATTAAGCGTTTAATCGAAGAAGACAAATGGGAAGAAGGTGATTCTGTGCTCGGGCTGCCTAAAGTAAAAGTAGTTAAAATGAAAGCTATCAAGAAAGAAAAACCTAAAGAAAAAGAAGAAGGGCAAGAAACAGCTGAAGCAACTGATACTTCAGAAAAAACCGAAGCTCAATCTAAAGAAACCGCTAAGAAAAAACCATCAGAATAAATAATGGATTTTATAAAAATATCCTTATTATTTATTTTCACAGTCATTAGCTTAGTGGTGCCGCATTTGCTTTTTGCAAAAACTTATAAAGCAACAAAAGAAGAAGTTAATATCCGCCTCGATTCAACAATTTCATCAAAATCAATTGGAAATTTAGCCAACCAAGAAGTAGTTGAAGTAATCGGCAAAAAATATGGCTGGTACAAAATAAAATTACCGGCTCGATTAAATTGTTGGGTTTGGTCTAATCTTGTAAAAAAAACTGATAAAGATACAGGCATAATAAACAAGACCGCCGTAAATATCCGTAATCAACCCTTCTTAGACGGAGAAATCGTTGGTTTATTGAATAAAAATGATCAGGTAGCAATAAGAAGTGAGAAGGAAGATTGGCTGGAAATAAGTTGCTACCCAAATGCTTACGGTTGGGTTCACGGCAAATTGCTGGCGAAAGTTACCCAAAAAGAAGAAGAAATCAATCCTTACAAAAAAATTGTCAAACTTTCTCAAAAAGGTAAAAACAACCCAGAGTTAATTTATCATTTTTTTGCCAAAGTAGAATCAAGCTCACCAGAAGAGGCGGCTTTATATCTAGATGTGCTGGAAAACATCCTTTTAGAAAAATCTCCTAAGTTGCCTGTTTACTACCTGGTAACCAATAATAACCTTTCTAGCGATACTGTGCAAAAAACCTATGACTTTTTAAAAAAAGTTTACCACCAAGGAGTATGATTTTAAAATGGGTTCAGTTTTTTCATTAATTTTATTTCTATTTATTCTTTTTTTCTCAATCACATTCCATGAATATTGCCATGGCTGGGCCGCATCTAAATTAGGGGACCCCACGCCAAAACAATCAGGCCGATTAACCTTAAACCCCTTGGCACATATCGATTTATTTGGAACAGTGCTTTTGCCCATATTTTTATTAATTTTATCGCGAGGAACATTTGCCATCGGATATGCAAAACCCGTACCAATAAACCCCAATCATTTTAAAAACCCAAAAAAAGATATTAAATGGGTTGGATTATCTGGCCCCTTAGCAAATATATTTTTGGCTTTAGTTTTAATAATTCTAATTAAAATCAACTTCCCATTTAGAAACATACTTATTTTAGGAGCCTTTTTAAACTTAATCTTAGCTATATTCAATCTCGTTCCAATACCCCCTCTAGATGGATCACGAATTGTAACCTCCTTTTTGCCGAAAAACATTACCCGTGCCTATCTGAGCATTGAACCTTATGGTTTTTTTATTGTAATTTTTTTAGTCTTTATCGGTTTTTTTCACTGGTTTATACTACCTATTGTAAACTTTGTCTTTTCCTTTTTCAATATCTCAATAGCACTATGAATTTAATATTTACAAAATAATGAAAAAAATAAATATAAAACTTCAAACTAACCCTTACTCGGTAATAATCAAACCTGGCCTAAAAAATTATTTAGCATCTCACATAAAAAAACTTAAGCTAGGCAATTTTGGTTTTGTAATAACTTCGCCAAAAGTTTATAGCTTCTACAGAAAAACAATCGAAAAAAATTTTCAGAATAAAAATTTTAAAGTAATTATTACTGCCGATGGCGAAAAAGCTAAAACAAAATATTGGCTTTTTAAGATAATTAAAGAAATTGTAAAATTCGATAAGCTAGATAAAAAACCTTTTTTGGTCTGCCTCGGCGGAGGAACAGTTGGAGATTTAGGCGGTTTTGTCGCTTCAATATACAAAAGAGGCATCCCTTGCGTGCAAGTCCCCACAACTTTAATCGGACAAATTGATTCCAGCGTTGGTGGAAAAACGGCAATTGACCTCCCGGAAGCTAAAAATATCTTAGGTTCCTTTTACCAGCCAAAAATAGTATTAATCGATCCTGACTTTTTAAAAACATTATCAAAAAAAGATTTTAAAGAAGGATTAGCGGAAGCTATAAAATACGGGGTCATAAAAGATAAAAAATTATTCTCCCTTATCAAAGATAACCCTAAGAAAATAATGAACCTGGATTCCTCGTTAATTAATGACATCATTTATAAATCTGTGCAAATAAAGGCAAAAATTGTAGAAAAAGATGAAAAAGAAGAAAAAGGAATCCGTACCATTCTTAATTTTGGCCACACTTTTGCCCACGGATTAGAGGCAGCTTCTCAATATAATAAGATTTCTCACGGAAAAGCAGTTGCAATCGGTATCCTTTATGCCGCTTACCTTTCTGAATATTTAGGCAAATGCTCCCCCAAGGAAGTAGAAGAAATCACAGAAGTGTTAACGGCATATAAGCTCCCTACTAAAATTAAATTTAATCCTCGCGATGTTCTTGAAGCTATTACCTATGATAAAAAATTTGTGGCAGGCAAAATCAGAATGGTTTTGATCAGAAAAATCGGTCAAGTAGAGGTGAACAGCCAAATAACGCTTGAAAATTTAAAAAAAATATTTAAGAAAAATCAACTAGTTTGTTGACTTGGCACTATAAATATGCTATATTTTATAGAGTAGAGGGATGCAATGGAAGAAAGACGTAAGAACCCTAGATTTAACGTATCTTTTCCTATTGAATGCACGACTTTACCTTCGCGAAAATATTTTTATACTGTAACTAAAGATTTAAGTTTAGGCGGAGCAAAAATTATTGCCAACAATTTTTTACCAAAATCAGAACCATTTAAAGTTAATGTAAATTTGATCGATAAAGTTATCGACTTAGAAGCAAAGGTGGCTTGGTGCAAAGAAGAAAGAAGGCAGCAGCGCTATTCAGCTGGTTTAGTATTTCAAAATGTAGGCCAAGAAAACAAAAAAGAACTTTCCAACTTCATCCAAAGCATCTATAATGCATAATTATATATGCTAAAAAATAATAACTAAAGTTTAAATTAAATTTTAAAAAAGGATTACTATGAGCAAAAGAGCTGAAGCAAAAAGAAAAAACTGTCTAAGTTGTAACAAATCCCTACGCAGGGTTGATTGGTATTACAGAAACAATGGTTATTTTTGTAATAAATCATGTTTTCGCACTTATCAAAAAAAACAACAAGCAGAGCAACAATCTTCCGTCCAAGGCGGGTCCGCAAAAGCTTAAGACCATGGATGAACGGCGTAAATACCCTCGCTTAGATAAAAGCCTGCCCATTAAGCTTAAACAAGATCCGGAGCGAAATTTTGATATTGCAACCGAAACTACAAATATCAGCGCCAGCGGTGCTTACTGTGCAGTCACTAAATCAATCGCCCCAATGACCAAGCTGAAACTGGTGCTGCTGCTTCCCATTCATCAATCAAAAATGAAAAAAGTAAGAAAAATAGATTGCCAAGGGATAGTGGTGCGCAAAGAAAAAAATAACAATAATAAAAAATTTCCTTATCGAATTGGTATATTTTTTAATGAGATAGACAGCCAAGACAGAAAGTTCCTGCACTCCTACATAAATTCTTTTCTTTCTAAATAATCTAAGCTAATGCTTAACTTAAATTTTCCCAAACCAGTTAAATTTATCACTGCTTTTATCTACAATAACGACATCATTTATCAAAAAACAAAAAAAATTATTGTTAAAAAATTTGGGAAACTAGATTATGAATCTGATAAACTCAATTTCGACTCTACGAACTATTACCAACCTGAAATGGGTAAACCCTTATTTCGAAAATTTATTTCTTTTCAAGAATTAAGAGACCCGGCTCAATTTATCAAAATTAAATTATTTTGCATAAAACTAGAGAAAAAGTTTGCAAAAAATAATAAACGGACTATCAATATCGATCCCGGCTATATCCACAAAGCAAAATTGGTCCTGACTACAACCAAGGACTTTGCCCACCGAATTTATCTGGGAAAAGGCATTTATGCTGAGGTTACTTTATTTTACCAAAATGGAGAATTCCAACATTTTCCCACAACCTTTCCTGATTACCGCACTACTACTTATAAAAATATATTTGAACAGATAAGAAGTATATACATTAAACAAAAACCAACAAAAGAAACAAGTTTTTAAGCGACTCCATGATTTTAACAAAAAATTACTGTATAAAAAATCGACGAGCCGCAAAGCGCCGGGAGGAGATTTTTAAGGAATTTTTTGTGGTTCCAGCTAAAAACATAAGAAAAAATCATGCCAGGAGCAAAAAAACTTTGTTTCTTTTGGGCAAACGATGAATTCCAAAATAAAAATCATAGAAGAAATTTATCCTCAGCTTTCAAAAAGCCTAGAAAGCTGCAGGCTTTGCCCCAGAAACTGCCAGGTTAACCGCAGCAAAAATGAAACAGGTTATTGCGGCCAAGATAAATTTGTAAAAGTATACAGCTCATTTTTACATTTTGGCGAAGAACCGCCAATTTCAGGAAAAAAGGGAAGCGGCACAATTTTTTTCTCCGGCTGCAGCCTCCGCTGCGTATATTGCCAAAACTATAAATTCTCCCAAAACAACAAGGGGAGATTGATAGAGGAGGCAGAACTGGCTCAAATTATGCTTGCTTTGCAGCAACAGGGAGCTGAAAATATAAATCTGGTAACTCCGACCCACTTTCTCCTTCAAATATTAGGGGCCTTAAAAATTGCTTTTCAAAAAGAATTAGATCTTCCCATCGTCTACAACAGCTCCGGATATGAGAAAAAAGAAATAGCTGAAATGATGGAGCCATTAGTTGATTGTTGGCTCCTAGATTTTAAGTATATCAACCCGGAAACTGCCCAAAAATATTCAAATTCGCCTCAATATCCAAATTTAATAAAAGAGGCAGCCTTACACCTATATAAGACAAAAAAAGCCGCAAATAAGCTAAATACAGCCCAAATCCCGCCAATAATCATCCGCCATCTGATCCTGCCAAACCATATTAATGAATCAAAAGAAATACTTACCTGGATCAAAGAAAATGTTCCCCAAACCCCGGTAAGTGTCATGGCCCAATACCAGCCATATTTTAAAGCAAAAAATTATCCTAAAATAAACAGACCCTTAAATTTTAAAGAGTATAGCCGAATTAAAGAATTAGTAGAAGAACTTGAATTAAAAGGATGGCTGCAGGAATTTACCCCTTACGAAAATTTAGCCGGTATTTATTTTAAAGATAAGTTTTAACCAAACCGAAAAAATAAAACTCTAGCTAAAAAAAGTTGCCATTATGCGGATTTGATGATATACTTTAAATATAAAAGACAATATCTAAAAAAGGAAGTGGTATAAATAAAATATCTCATTTATTCCTAGGATTATTTTTCTTATCTTGCCTGGGTTTACCTGCTTTAGGCCAAGAAGAAAGGTGATAGGCAATGATAACATGCCGGCTGCAAATGGAATAATCAACTTTCAAGAGCTAGCCGCCGACCCTGCCTGGAATGATGCTGGAGCTTTATATTATAATAATACCTCCCAGGAATTCCGGTATAATGACGGTACAGGGTGGAGAAAACTATATGGAGCTAACTACTACCCGCTCGAATACCAGCAATACGAAAAACTTTGGACCAGCTGGCCAGGAGCAAGCGGCAGCATTAACTTATCTCCACATATACCAGCGGGGACTAGATTTGTTAAGTTAAGAATATATTCCCGATTAGCTGCTGACAGAGATACCACCGGACGCCTAAACCTTAAATCATCCAACGGCATAATTACCGAAACTGTGTATACACACTATGATCGTGTCGGCGACGAGTGGCACAGTAACGGTTCAACCGCCGAAATCCAGGTTCAACTGGATTCAAACCAAGATTTTGTTTATCAACACCAAGCCGCAAATGTAGCATCTTATCGTTGCCCTCTCATTGGCTATTGGCGATAAATGGTCTTTGGAAAAGTCTAACCTCTCCAGTTTCCTAATGACCCAATAAAGAATACAGCCAAGTTAAAAAGCTAATAGATAAACTTGAATTAGAGGGCTGGCCCCAAGAATTTAGGCCGCAAGAAGATATGGCCGGAGTTTATATTAAAGAAGAATAAACTTATCAAGAGTCATCTATCTTAAAATTAGATTGTAAATTAAATTATAAATTAAATTTGCAATCTATCTCCTTTTGTGTTATGCTTTAGTTGAGAAAAAGGGAGGGTAAAAAATGGAAACTTTTAAAGAACCAACCACTATTGTAGGCATTTCAGAAATCCGCGAAAAATATAATGAAATTAAGCAAAAAGCGAAAAAACATAAAGTCCTATTTGGCAAACGCAATAAATTAGACCTGGTTATATATAACCGGGAAAAATTTGAAGAAATGGAAAGGCTTTTGGATTCATTTGAAGAATTTATCTTGGGAAATATTGCTTCAGAAAGGCTATCTAAAGCCAAAACAAAAAACTTCCTCAGCAGCAAAGAATTACGAAAGAGGTTAAAGAAAGCAAAATAATCCTAATGGATTGGGAAATAAAATACCTTGACGAAGTCGAAAAAGACCTAAAACAAATCGATCCCTCTCATTACTCTCAAATACTCAATACTATTGAAAAGAAATTATCCCAAAACCCCCTTGAATTCGGCAAACCTCTAAAAAAACCACTTCATACTTTTAGAAGCCTAAGAATCGGCCAATTTCGCGTAATCTATACAGTAAAAAACAAACAAGTTAAAGTTTTAGTTATAGCTATAGGCATCCGCCGTAATATGGAAATTTATAAAAAGGCCTTCAAAAGATTAAAGAAGAAATGATACATCTCACAATACACGCCTAAACTAGCCTATAAGTAACCATTCATAACTAAAAGTAACTACGAATCGAGTAATTCACAACTTGTTTAATAAACTATTTAAGTCCTTGATATCAATAGAGATAACCCCTATTTTAGACTTTTATAAAAGTTAACATAAGATATATTATCGGAAGTTGTAAAAATGATAAATTTCTTTTCCTTTTGTCTTTAAGGGGTTAATTTTGTTAAGGATCGTTAGGTGTATTTATAAGGTCGACTTTGCATCTTTTACACCTATAAGCTGGGAGTTTAAACTATTAAGCTCAAAGGCTGTGAACAACATAATTTCTTTTTTTTAACACCTTCTCGATAACTTTCTCACTTTTTTGATCTCACTAATTCATGCTCAATATCGAGAAAATCAAGCAAGATCTTGCGGATATATACAGATGGCTCGAGGTTAGCTTTCTGGGCCCAATTCAAGACTTCCACCCATTGCTTTTGAGTGAGCCGGACATTGATCGTTTTTGTGTACTTTACCGCCTTTTTCGGCCTGCCTTTACCTTTTTTTATCATAATTTTACTTTTTATTTTAGCCAATTTTAACCTCCTCATTAAAAATAAATATATTTAGGTGTTATCCCTCTATTTTTAATGACATCGAGCCGACTTCCTCGGCGAGATGCCTTATACCTAATATTATTATTTAACAAATAATTGATAATCGATAACTTATAATTAAAAATTTAAAATTTTTATTCCTCAATTATCAGTTATTATTTATCATTTATGTATTTTATTATACCACTTATATTGTTATTTTCAAGTATACAAAAAAACACAAAAAAACACAGAAAAAATAATTTTAACAAAAAAAATAAGGACTGATCTTTTCAGCCCCCCTCTACTAACTTCCGAATATCTTATCGCAGCTATTTTCCCAAGACCTTCTGAACTTGCCAATTTTTATCAACCCAAAGGCCGATAACCTTTAAACCCTGGTATTTACTTTCGATAAAACTTATCGCTTTTTGCAGGTGTTTTTGTTGCTCTTCCGGCTCGCTAAGGTTGCCGGCGCAATCGTAATGGCCGACTATCGCGATACCGCCGGAATAATGTCTTTTCAAGGAAATCTCTAATTTTTCTAAGATTGATTCAATCTTAATTTTATCTTTTTGCTCGGCTAAGATTAAATTGGGCCCGGCTTCAGTAATTACATCAATATATTCTACTTGAAACCTCTTTTGCAAATATTTAATTACGGGTAGTTGAACTCTCCCGTCCATACAATTGATTACTGTAAAAAAACTACTTTGACCGGTCATTAGGCTTCTCCTCCATTAGCTAAGGCATCTGTTTTTCAATATCATAGCCCTCACCTTTTTCGTTTTTTCTTTGCCTTTTCAATAATTAAATTAGACCTTCCTTTTTTTTGGCCAAAATAAGCTAAAACTTTTTCCGCATCCGGCAGCGGCAGACTAATAAACGAAAACCGTTCAAAAATCTGAATATCCTGAATTCTATCCTGTTTGATGTTGCACTTATTATTAATAACATCCCTTAATTTGTTTTTATTCAATCGGTCGATTTTACCTCTCTTCACAAACAACCTGGTTTTACCTTTTAAGTCTATGGTTTGATCCTTGATTTGATTATACTTATTTTTATCCAGTTGATCTCCCCAAGAATCCTGTAAAACAGCCGCTAAGATATCTTCCGGTTCGTTTTTACTCAGTAAATCCTGAGACATTTTTCGGTACTCATCTTTTAACGTTCCTTTCATAATTTCTTCCAGGCGAGCTTTAATCTTTGTTTTCTTTGCTTCTATTATGTCTTTAACTTTGGGGAGTCTTGCTCTGCGAATATCGGTTTGAGCTTTTCTTTGAATAAATTGTAATTTTCGATATTCAGCCGGAGTAATAAAGGTTATCGCGTTACCTCCCTTACCGGCTCTGCCGGTGCGTCCAATTCTGTGCACATACGATTCCGGATCTTGAGGAAGAGCATAATTTATAACATGAGTTAAATTTTGAACATCGAGGCCGCGTGAAGCTACATCAGTTGCTACTAAAATATTAATTTTTTTACTTTTAAATTTATCCATCATTTTTGTTCTTTGATTTTGTGACAGATCGCCATGTAACGCGTCAGCATCGTAACCCCGCTCAATTAAATGATGGGCAATCTTATCTACATCTACTTTGGTCCGGCAAAAAACTAATCCATAAAAATCTTCTTCCACATCAATAATCCGGCAAAGCGCTTCAAACTTATCACGGTTGGGAACTTCAAAATAAATCTGGTCAGTTTGGCTAACAGTCATCTCGCCCTTAGATACTTTAAATAATTTATATTGCCCCATATATTTTTTTGCCACCCGTATGATTTCCTCAGGCATTGTGGCGGAAAAAAGCATAGTGCGCTTGCCCGCGGGAGTTTCAGCTAAAATCTTCTCCACGTCTTCTAAGAAGCCCATATTCAACATTTCATCAGCTTCATCTAAAACTAAATAAGATATGTTTTGCAACTTTAAGGTTTTACGCCGGATATGATCACAAATCCTGCCGGGGGTACCTACTACTATATCCACTCCTCTTTTTAAGCTTCTCAGCTGCAATGATATCGCCTGGCCGCCATAGATAGGACAAATACTTACACGCTTCTTGCCCTTTAGCGAATACATTTCTTCCGCTACCTGAATCGCCAATTCACGAGTTGGCGTCAACACCAAAACTTGAACTGTACCCGATTCTGCTTCTAGCTTCTCCAATACCGGCAGCGCAAAGGCGGCAGTTTTACCCGTGCCGGTCCTAGCTTGGCCGATAATGTCAAAATTTTCCGAGAATACCGCAGGGATTACTTTTTCCTGAATTGAGGTCGGTACTTCAAAACCCTTTTTCTTGATTATCTCTAAAGTTTCCCTTGCTAATCCTAAATCCTTAAATGATTTCATTTTGATATATCCTTTTTTGATTAATTTAATAAAATTTTTTTATTTTCCAAAATAAAAACTTATAAATATAGCTCATTATATCGTAAATTACGCAAATAAACAGTTCTTTTATAAAAGGCAATTACAGACTGCCGCCCCGCCAAATAACATCACCAAATTTAGCCCTGATCTGAAAGATTGCTTGATCAGTCTTTTCTTTGCTTTGCTGACAAAATTCATCAAAGATAGTGTCACGGCAACGCGAATCAATAAAATTTTCTGATTTTATCCCGATAAGCCTGATCTTTTTCCCGGAAAAACCTGAACTATAGTACAGTTTTTTAGCTACTGCAAAAATTGTATTGTAATAATTAGTTGCTTTAATCAGGCGCATTCTGCGAGTGTAGGTTGAAAAGTCTTTTAATCTAATTTTAATAGAAATGTTTTTCGCCCGCCAATTTGCTTTTTTTAGTCTTTCTGATACTTCTTCGGCTAATTGGCTAAAAATAGTTTCAACCTGAGACGAATCAGATGTATCCTCAAGAAAAGTATACTCCCCTCCTATTGATTTTGCCTGTTCCGGCCCCTTAACTTCCCGCTCATCAATCCCATTTGCAAGCTGCCAAAGATAGAGGCCATTTTTACCCAAATATTCTTCTAAAATATTTTGCTTAAATTTCGCTAATTGCCCTACCTTGTTAATCCCTAAACTATTAAGCACTTCTTTTGTTTTTTGGCCCACCCCCCATAATTTACCAATCTCTAGCGGCCGGAGAAAATCTAATAACTTATTTTTATCAACTTGGCAAAACCCATTTGGCTTATTTAAATCAGAGGCAATTTTTGCCGCAATCTTAATCGGAGCAAGGCCTACTGATGCAGTTAGATCTATCTCTTTTTTAATTTTTTCCTTTAATTGCAAACAAGTTTTTCCAGGAGTACCGAAAATGTGAAAACTTCCCGTGATATCTAAAAAAGCCTCATCGATACCAACCGGTTCCACCAGAGGGCTAAATTGATAAAAGATTTGATAAACTTTTTTTGAAATCTTACTGTATTTAGCCATATCCGGCCGTAGATAGATCCCTTCCGGACAGCGCCGGTAAGCCTCTGATATCGGCATTGCTGAATGTATGCCGAATTTTCGGGCTTGATAAGAAGCAGTTGATACCACCCCCCTCCCCTCACCGGCTTGAGGATCCGCGCCAATTATTACCGGCTTATCAATTAATTTAGGATTGTCTCTCTGCTCAACTGCCGCAAAAAAAGCATCCATATCCACATGAACTATATATCTAGTCATTTAATATTATTCCTCTTATTATTAAATATTCTTATTTTCTATATAATTACGAATGTATCTTATTCTTTCTAAAATCGGCGGGTGGCTGTAAGCAAGTATTACTTTAACAGGATGCGGGGTGAGATTAGACAGATTCTTCACACTTAATTTTTTTAAAGCCTTTATAAATTGATCTCCTAATCGAGAGCTCTTAACTGCAAAAAAATCAGCTTCTTTTTCGTTCCGGCGCGACACAAAATTAGCAATTACTGACAAAATTGAATTGATTGGTATATACAAAAATCCAAAGAAAAATAAGCCGGCATAAATTGAAACCTGATCCATTCGAAAAGCCTTAAACAGCTCTCCATTTGTAATAAGCAACGAAAGGATATAAAACATTAATCCATTGCTCAAAAACGAAATTAAAATCATTTGAAAGATATGCTTTTTTTTATAATGCCCGACTTCATGAGCTAAAATTGCCACTATTTCGTCAGAACTATGATTCTCGATTAAAGTATCAAACAAAACAATTTTTTTAAATTTTCCAAATCCGGCAAAAAAAGCATTTGATTTCGTGGAACGTTTTGAGGCATCCATTCTGTAGATACCTTCAATCTTAAAATTTTCAGAATTAGCATAGCCTCCAATTTTGTTCTTTAGCTCCCCTGCCTCCATCGGTTCAAATTTATTAAACAAAGGCATGATAAATCTGGGCCAAATAAATAGTAAGAACAACTCAAACAAAGTTAAACCTAGCCAACAAAATAGCCAGCCCCAAATTCGAAATTGATCAAAAAACCAAAACAGAAAAGATAAAATCATTGCTCCTAAAATAATCCCGATAATCAAGCCTTTAATCTTATCGGTAACAAATATTTTTGGTGTCATGCGATTGAATCCGTATCTTTGCTCTAAACTAAAATTATCATAAATTGAAAAAGGCAAATTTATTACTTCCAGCATTAAAAAAATAATCAAAGCAAACAAAAGCCCGCTGGGGATTAAAGACAGATTAAAACTTCTCACAAAATTATCTATCCAGTTAAAAAAACCGGTAAAAATCGCTAGAACAAATAAGACAGTAATCAGGCCGGATTGAATAAGTTTAAAAATAGTGTTTTCACGCAGGTACTCTTGAGATTTTTTATATTTTTCTCGATTATAATAACCAACAAATTCAGATGGTAGTTTTGGGTTGGCAGCTTTAATGTTTAAGACTTCCACTATTAAATTAAGAAAATACCCCCCAATTAAAATACTTAAAATAATAACTAAATAAATATTCATAAACTTTAAACTTTGGACCCAGGACTTAGGACTTAGGACTTATCATGATTCTTTTTTTAGATATAAAGTTTGAGTAGGAAATGCAAATTCTATATCTCTTTTTTCAAATTCTTCTTTAATTTTAAAATTAATTTCCTGTTGTAAATCCATATACTTATTATAATCGGGACTATTCACATAATAAACAACTTCAAACACAAGGCTAAAATCTGCATAAGCAAGAAAATGGGCCCGGTCAAAAATAGTATCTTCGGTATCCTGAATTGCTTTTTCAATAATTTTAGGTATTTCTTTTAATTTAACAAGCGGCGTATTGTAGGTTACCCCTAACTTAAATACCACCCTTCTTTTCTCCATCCGCTTGTAATTTTTAACTCGCGAATTTGTAAGGTCGGAATTCGAAAAAATAAGTTGCTCTCCACCCAGGCTTCTGATTCGGGTAGTCTTGATCCCCACGTGCTCAATCGTACCCAGAAGATCTCCCACAATAATAAAATCACCAACTTCAAAAGGACGATCAAAGATAATTGAAAAATAGCTGAATAAATCACCTAACACAGCTTGAGCGGCCAAAGCAACCGCTACACCTCCCACACCTAACCCCGCAATAACGGCGGCAACATTAAATCCTAAATTATCGAGAAAAAATACTAAGCCTATCCCCCAAATCAAAAATTTAATAACTTTTAAAATACCCGCTAAACTATCTTGAAATGATTCGGTACGGCCGACTTTTTGCGCGTATGAACTAAAACCAAAATCAACCAAACGAATACTAATTAAAACAGTAAATATAGTAAGTACAAAAACAACGACTATCTCTACTGCTTTATCTAACCCTTTTGGTAAATTTAAATATTGAATAGCAATATAAAGTGAGGCAAGGTAAAGAAAAGGAACAACTTTTTCTTCTAAAATACCAATTAAAAGATCATCAACTAAAGTAGCTGTTTTTGTAGTAAAAGCTTTTATTTTTTTGATCACAACTAAACTAATAATTTTTATTAACAGAAAACAGCCGACAAAAACACCTAACGCGATAAAATAATCTAAAATCGTATTATTAAAAAAAGATTTAGCTAAGATGAAATTAACTGTATCCATTTTCAAGCTCCTTCTTGTTTTTGTATATCTTTTTCAATAAAATTAACAAAATTTACTTTTTGGGTATCTAGAGCATTTTTAAGTTCTGATTCAGTAACAAAACCAAGCTCTTTTAAAACTTTACCCGTAGAAATTCCTTTTCGCCAATGGATGTCTAAAGCTTCGTCTAATTGTTCCGGAGATACTACCTCTTTATCAATTAAAATTTGCCCTAAAGGCTTGTAGGTTTCTAAATTTCTTTTTTTATTTACCTGAATGGACTTATTATTGACAACCTTGGTATCTCTGCGGTCTGCCATGTAACAACTTTTTGATGTTTTTTTTAAAAATTTTTTAACTTCTGATATCCTTTCGTTAAGCTGAATCATATTTTCTACAATACAATCTGAATCCTTGTTGACTACCGCTAAGGAAACACTCATCAAAGGCACTTCTCTAATCCTTCGATTCCGGTCATGAATCACGATGAAACCGGTTTTTCTATCTTCTTCTGAATAATGAAAAGGGATTATATTGTCAAAAAGCTGGATAAAATAACTACAAATTTGTTCATATTTATCAGGAGTAGTGACAAAGGCAAAATCATCACCGCCAATATGAGAAATAAAATCATCTTTGTTGCCGGCTTTAGTAACTGCCAGCTGCAACATGTAGGCCGTCTGAACTATCACTTTGTCACCCTTTTGATAACCATAGGCATCATTAAATGATTTAAAATTATCAATATCTACATAGCAAAAAGAAAAAGATTCTTTCTTTTTAAATTTTTCTCGTGTTATCTCTTCTAATATTCTTGCGCCGGGAAGGCCGGTTAAGGTGTTAGCATTAATGCTGTGATGGGCCCGGCGGAGAGCGATTTCAATACGCATGCGAAGATCAAGCGGATCGGGCGGTTTAATTAAATAATCATCAACTCCTTGCTTAATGCTTAAGAGTTGATTGCGTAGATGGCGTTTATTGATTAAAGTTATAACCGGCACAAAAGCAGTCACAAAATCATTCTTGAGGCGAATACAAATATCAAGCTGGGTACTGCGAGCCGATTCAACATCTACTACGATTACATCAGGAGAAACATCTTTAATTTTCTGCAAATCATATTGTTCTAATTTTTTTTCCAATGGTTTTTGCAGATAAACTTCATAGCCCCAGCCATCGAAACAAAAATCTAATACTTCTTTTAATTTCTGGTCAGCAGAAATGATCAAAATCTTGCGGGTTTTATCCATATTTTTGTATTATACCACAATATGTAGGAAAACTTAAGCTTCTTTTTCCGTTTTTTTAGCTTCAATTACTTTCTGGGCAATTTTGTCCGGGACTGAAGCATATTTTTTTAGCTGCATCGAACAATTTGCCCGTCCGTTGGTAAGTGACCTTAGGTCTGTAACATAGCCAAACATCTCTGATAAAGGGACCTCAGATTGAATCATTTTTTGTTTCCCTTTGGGGTCTATCCCTAACACATTGCCTCTTTTTGAAGATATATAACTTACCACATTGCTTACATAATCTTCCGGCGTTATTACTTCTAAATCCATAATCGGCTCAAGCAAAGATGGTTTACAATTCAGAAAAGCTTTTTTAAAACATTGCCGCGCAGCAATTTTAAAAGCCATCTCTGATGAATCAACCTCATGAAAAGAACCATCTGCTAAATTTACTTTCACGTCAATTACCGGATACCCTGCATAAACTCCTTCCGATAAAGCCTCAACTACGCCTTTTTCTACTGCCGGGATAAAACCCGCCGGGATAGCCCCGCCTTTAATGCTATTTGAAAAACTAAACCCTTTCCCTTTTTCATTAGGGGCAAGCTCCAGAATAACATGTGCATATTGGCCGCGGCCGCCGGATTGCTTAACATGCTTATATTCTTGCTTAGTTTCAGCTGAAATTGTTTCTCGATATGCTACCTTCGGCTCCCCGACTTCAACTTCAACCCCAAACTCCTCTTTAAGCCGATTTACAATAATATCTAAATGAAGCTCTCCCATCCCCGAAAGTATTGTTTCTGATGTTTCGCGATTAGTAGCAGCTTTAAACGTAGGGTCTTCGTTAGAAAGTTTTGCTAAAGCTTTAGAAAGTTTATCTTGATCAGAACGGCTCTGAGGTTTTACGCTTATTGAAACTACTGGTTCAGAAAACTCAATAGGCTCTAAAATTATTGGATCTTCTAAATTAGTAAGAGTATCCCCCGTTAAAGTATCCCCTAGGCCTACTACTGCAGCAATATCTCCGGTAAATACTGCCTGGCGCGCTTCTCTCTGATTAGCGTGCATCTGTACAATCCGGGAAACTCTTTCCTTTTTCCCTTTTGTTACATTATAAACATAAGTTCCTTGCTTCAAAATGCCTGAATAAACACGAATGTAAACAAGTTTGCCGATATGCTTGTCAGCCTGAACTTTAAAAGCTAAAGCTGAAAACGGTTCACTGTCAGCTATTTTTCTTTTTATTATTGTCTCGCCATCTTCGGGAGAAACTCCCTCTACCGGCGGCAAGTTAGCCGGTGAAGGCAAATAATCGATTACCCCGTCTAACAAAGGCTGAACTCCTTTATTCTTCAAAGCTGTTCCGCAAAAAACCGGTACCAGCCTACAGGCTAATACACTGGACCGAATAGCTTCTTTTAGCTCAGTTTCTTCTATCGAATCGGGAGATTTAATATACTTTTCCATCAATTCATTATTGTCAGAAGCAACTTCTTCTAACAAATGCTTTCTAACCTCTTTTGCTCCCTTGGCTAATTCACCAGGGATGTCTTTTATGGTAAAGTTTTCCTTTTTCAATTCATCTTTATAATAACATGCTTTCATTTGAATAACATCAATAGCCCCCTCAAAATTATCTTCTTTGCCAATCGGAATTTGCATTAAAATCGGTTTTGCGCCGAGTTGTTTTTTCATCTGCGATACCACATTGTAAAAATCTGCTCCCATTCTGTCCATTTTATTAATAAAAGCAAGCTTGGGAACTTTGAATTTCTCGGCAAAATGCCAAACCTTTTCGGCTTGCGGTTCAACTCCACCGACAGCACAAAACACTGAAACCGCGCCATCTAAAACTCGCAGTGAGCGTTCAACTTCAGCAGTAAAGTCAACGTGGCCGGGAGTATCGATAACATTAATTCTTTTTTGCCGCCAATTGCAAGTAGTTGCAGCTGAAGTTATAGTGATCCCTCTTTCTTGTTCCTGCTTCATCCAATCCATTACCGAAGCTCCATCATGAGTTTCACCTATCTTGTGAGAACGCCCCGTATAAAAAAGAATTCTTTCCGTTAAAGTAGTTTTACCGGCATCAATATGAGCCATGATTCCGATATTGCGTATATTTTCTAATCGATACTTTCTCTGCGGTTTTTCCTGATCTTCTTTTAGCTGTTTTTCTGTTTTTTTATCTAATTTTTCTTCTTTTTTTTCTGCTTTTAGTTCTTCTTCCGCCGTTTCGGATTTCTCATTTCGAATTTCAGTTTTTTCTCTCTTCTCCTCTTCTTCCGGTGCTTCCGTGGTTGCAGCTTCTCTATCCTTTTCGAATTTCAGATTTCGGATTTCGGATTTATCTGCCTCTGCATCTTGCCCCTTCAACTGATGAACCAATTTCATCCTTTCTTTATCTAAATTAATTATTTTTTCTTCTTTTAGTTTCATTTTTTTCTCTTTTAATCTTAATTTCTCTTTTAATTCATCATATTTTTCTTTTAATTCTGAATGATCGTCTTTTGACACCCAACCACTTTGCTTTTGTTCTTCTTTCATCTTTGCTACTTGATTAGCATATTTTTGCGCTGATTCTGATTTTTCTTTTAATTTTTTTCGTTGCAGATCTAAGTCTGTACTCAACTCTTTGATTTGCTGCTCATTGATTTTTATCTTATTTTCCAAATCATCATTTCTTTTCTTAGCTTGGTTTAATGCTTTTTCGACTTTTACGTTTTTTGAAAATTCTTCTTCTAACCTTTTATCTTTTTGTTTTATCTTTGCTTCCAGCTCTAATTTAGGTTCTTGTTCTTTCTTAATCATTTCTTCTTGATTTTTGAGCCACTTTTGGTTTCTTTCAACCTTGTGCCGAAATTTTTTATTTTCAGCTCTTATCCTTTCGATTTCTTTTTGGAGGCTATCATTTTCTTTTCTCAACCGATTACCATCTTCTTGTTTTGTTTTTAACTGGTACCTTCCCTGGCGTAATACTTTGACTTTACCTTCCAGAGAATTAATTTTTTGATAAAGTGAAGATTTTGACATTCTTTTTTGTTTTTTTGGTAGATCTTTCGGGCTGGAATCAGACAAAGAATAGAATACCAAGACCACTGAAGTTAAGACTAAACCTGTTATTAATATAATCATTGTTATTTGTTAGATTAAACCTTTATACAGAAATTATACCATATTCTTTTACTCTAAAAAAGTACAGCCATTAACCAATAATCCCTTGCCATAGCCGGCACTTGTGTTACAATTATTCTATGCTTTTTGACCAGATTTACAATGATTACATTACAGCCCGCAAACAAAAAGACCAAAAAAAATCTCAATTTTTAGGCTATCTTCGTTCCGAATTAACCAATCTGGCAAAAGAATTAAAACAAGATAAGTTACAAGATTCAGAAGTATTAAAAATTTTAAAAAAACAAGACAAAAAAATAAAAGAAGCTTTTGAATCAACAAAAAAATCAGGTAGAGAAGACATCATAAAAGACTTAAAAATTGAGTTAGAAATATTATCCAATTACCTGCCGGAACCATTAAGCCCGGAAAAAGTTGAAAATATAATTGCTACTACTATTTCCGGCCTAAAAGCTTCCTCAATGTCTGATATGGGAAAAATAATGAAAGAAGTTTTAGGAAAAATCGGAAACCAAGCTGACCCCAAACAAATCAGCAAAATTGTTCAAGAAAAACTTTCCTCATAAATCTTTTAAAGTTTCCTGGATAAACTCAATGACCGGATGAGTTTGCTTTTGGCAGGCTTGGTCGATTAATTCTTTTAATTTATTTTGAGCTTTAATTTCTTCTTTGATTTTCTCAAAATTAAAATCAACTTCTTGCTCAAAATAAATATTTAAATCTTCTAAGAGCTTGTCAACATTATATTCGCTCTTAAAATCATTAAGTTTTTTTAACTTATCAGATTTTTCTTTTTGTAACTGCTTAATTTCTTTTTCTAAATCTTTTTTGTTTTTCTTGTTGTCCATCTTAAGAAAATAAATTACATCTGTTCTACCGCTTCTTTAATTAAAGGTAAAATCCCTTCAGCTTCTTCTTTAGCCAAGCGCCCTAATTTGGTAAAACGAAAGTTATCTTCGTTGTCTTTGTTTTCTCTGGTAATTTGAAGCTTCTTCGGGCCATCGTTATAGGAAAAAACTCTCACTCTGATTCTTGTAGTTTCCCCTTCCCAAGCTTTTGTAAATAGCTCTTTGTCTAGATCGGCATTATAAGGCATAGCTCCTCCTTTTAGTTAATTGGTTAATAAAAATCCTCCGATTGACACTATTATACAATAATATCCAAAATAAATAAACTTTTTCGTGATTAATGTTTTTTTAACTAAAAATAAAGCCAGAAAACCAACTATAAATGTTAAGAGAAAAGATACTCCTAAAACAAGAAAATTTAACTTTAATTTTATCAAATCATTAAATTTAAGTAAAAAAGTTCCGGCAATCGGAAAAATTGCCATAATAAACGATAAGGTAAACGCTGCTTTTGGCTTAAATTTTCGCGCTAAAAGGCCGACAATGGTTATCCCCGATCTTGAAATTCCCGGCAAAAAAGAAAATCCCTGCAAAACACCAAGAAAGATTGCATCACTAGTTTTTATATCAGCTAACTCTCTATTTCCCTTTAATTTATTAGCAGTCAAAAGCATAGCTCCATTTATAAAAAGAAAAATAAATATAAATTGATTACTGCTAAAATAAAAACTTAACACCGTATTGATTGCCAGCCCTAACAAAGCAGTTATACCAGTTGTAATTACTAAATAAAATATTATTTTCTTATTTTTTAAAGCAATATAAATTTCTTTATACAGAAAAACAAAAACTGCCGCTAAAGTAGCAATGTGAAGAAAAACAAAGAACGGTAAAAAATTTTTACCCGGATCAAAAATATTTTTAAAAATAAAAAGATGCCCGGAACTGCTAATCGGTAAGAATTCGCTTAATCCTTGGATCAAAGAAAGATATATAGCTTTTAACAATTCCTTAACCCTGGATAAGAAGAAAAATCAAAATAATTAAGACTAACACCCCAATCCCCACAGAAACATATCCAATTAAATCTGTTTTTGAATCTTCTAAAGGCGGCAGATCCGAGGAAAAGTTATTTATATTTTTCTGAGCTGACTTTAAATCCTTCTCTAAGCCATCATCTTGGCTATCTTCGCTTTCATTTTTATTAGCTGACGCTGATAAATCCAATTCATCTTCAGCTGGTTCTGGCTCTTCTTCTGTGTCTTCCTCTTGACTGGCTTCGCTTTCATTTTTATCTTCTTCAGATTTTTCTTCCTTCTCTGGTTCTTGATCATCTTCTTCTTTAACGGGTTCTTTTTCTTGATTAAAGCTTTGATCTTCAGACTCTTTGTTTCCGGGAGTTTTTTCCGAAAATGTCTTTATGCCCTCAGCAGGAAAGTATTCCATATCTTTATCACTGCTGCCTTTCTTTTCTTCTGCTGCGATTTCTTCTTTTTCTACTTCTTCTTGCGGCGGTTCTTCTTTTTGATCCGGCTGTTCTTTTTCAACTGCTTCTTCCTGCTTCTCTGCTTCTTTTTGCGGCTCTTTTATTTCTTCTTCCTCCTTGGCTGCACCCTCTTTTTCTTTAACCTCAGAAATTTCTTTTTTCTCTGGCTGTTCTTTAGCCTCGGCAGGTTCTTCCTCCTTGGTTTCTTCCTGCTTCCCTACCTCTTTACTTCCTTGCTTCTCTGCTTCTTTTTGCGGCTTTTTTGTTTCCTGGGAAGAATCTACGCCAGAAGATATGATTTCAAAATCATCTTCACTTTCTTCTTGGCCTTTTTTGTTTTCAGCAGATTTGTTTTCTTCAGACTCATCTAATTTATCCATTAAACTACCCAAAGAAGTGCGACAATCATGACAGACACATAAATGTTCTTCCACTTTTTTTATTTCCTCTTCATCAGCTGTATGCTGGACATATTTAGTGAGCAACTTTTTTATTTCTTCACAACTCATACATCCTCCTGGTATAATCATCAGGCATAAGCTGGATTATACCTGATTGCACAGATTAATATTAGATTACACAGATTAAACTATAAAACATTTTATTTGACAGCTTTTATCCTGCCTGTCATCTCGATAATCTTTTTTCAATCTGTGTAATCAAGACATCCTACGGCTTTTACATTATAGGATGTCTATTTATTTAAAGATATTTTATCATAGGTGAGCTGAAAGGCAAGAGGCGGAATGAAAAAAGTCCCGGTACCGGTTTACCAAAACATTCAATTAAATACGTAGGGGCACGGCATGCCGTGCCCCTACATGATATTTTAATACATTCGTCGGGTGATAAATCCACTTCCCCGATTATTATAATCCCGTGCATGTGATTCGGCATAATAATAAATTTATCCAAATCAATGTAACCGGTTCAACCAGGTATAAAACCCACTATGCAACAAAAGCGTTGTCAACAAAGAAAGGGGACGTTTCCCTCTGTTATAACTCATTGCAAACAAAAGAATTGTAAAACGCCATTTTCCAGAGATATGCGGAAAATGCCGATACATAACCGATTGATTGACAAATACTTACAAAAGAGGGAAACGTCCCCTATTTAACACTCAAGCCTTTACACTCATAGTTAATTTTTGTATCCAATGTGGTATAATTAGAAAGTTTTTCGTCATTTGCCGAATCCATATAGGAGCTGCCCACCCTTCTTCCGGCAAGATTTACACTCAGGCCAAAATCAGTTTCAAATTTCAAGCCAAGGCTTCCTTTATGTATGGGAATACTAGTTAGGTACTTTCCTTTATAATCTCCGCTTTCATTTTTAGCTTTTGTGTAACTATAATTGGCAAAGCCCGTTAGTCCCTTAATAATTTTAAAATCTAAACTTGTTTCTATCGGGGCTTAGTTGAATTATCCCGTAGGGGACCTTCCTTGGCTTGATCTTCTGTAGATACTCTGACATATAAACCAACTTTAGAAATGCCTTAGGATCATTATCTGTTTTATCAACACAATGTGTGTTGCGTAAAAATAAAGCACATGAAATACCATTGCATCGTGAGCTAGGGTACAAAATACCTTTTATGCGCTTACGCTTGGAATCAATGGATTTACATTTATATTTCAAATACTCAGCCACGATCTGTGTTGGTACATATTCAATGTGTTCTCGACCATCTTTTTCTATTGGTTTTGACAATTCCCTCACAAAATGATTTAAAAAGGATTTTATGTTAAGCGCAATGGCATCAAGATTTTCATCAAATAAACAGTATTCCTGACGTTATGAAAAATCAACAACCGTTATGTCTCTTAGAAGAACAAATTTAGCAATCTTAACAAAAGACTCAAGATATTCTCTTTGAACTTCAAGGGAATAACCCTCTTTCGCTTGATCTTCAGTGGATACTCTTATGTAAATCGCAATCCCCATTTTTGCTTAATCTCTTATTTAGCTTTTCAATCTTCCTCTAATCCTTTTATCAAACTTTCCATCATATCAACAAAATCTATTGCATTTTTGTAAATCTTTTCAGCATCTTTTCTCGCGATAACTGTATCGGCCTTATATTGGGCAGTATTCCTTTTAGATTTTGTAGCCCACATCCGATTAACATATTTTTCATCGAGCCTTTTTGCAGACTTAATCTTGTCAACATCTTCCGACTCTATAGCTTTTTCTTTAAAAACAAAATGGTATTCTAAACCTTCAATAAGACTCTCATGGCTACGAGCTTTCACTCCTATAGCGGCAAGTGCAGCTGTAGCAGCATGAAACATAGCATAATACCCACAGCTTATTACCCAATCGTATCCAATATAGTCAGTTCTAACTTTTAGTCTTTTTTTAACTTCCTCATTCTTAGAAATATCCATAAGTAAAGAGCCAGTTTCAATATTATGCCTTGCTTTATCAATATGATACTTAACTAATACCGCAATTGTGGAATCAACGCGCAAATCTCCATTTTCGAAATACCCCTTCACTTTTATTTTCAACATTTCCTTTTTAAAGTTATTCATTTTATTATCTCCAATATTAATTCCCAAAATTTTTCTGCTCCAAACAATATTATCTTATCTTTTAAAATTTCCTTAGATACATTATGTTGTTTATCGCTTAGCATACTAAGCAAATTTTTTGGCTCTGAAGTAATGGGATTTATTTCAACCCCAAAACCCCGTGACAAAGAAACACATTCGGTATCAATAATTTCATCATATTTTTCTTTTGAGGGCACAAGAATGAAAAGATCGATATCACTTTTTTTAGAATCACTTCCTTTGGCTAAAGAGCCAAACAAAACTATTGAAAGTAAATTAAAATCTGTTTTTTTAGGTAATGTTGATAAAAGCTTTTCGACTATAAAAAAGATTTTCCCTCGTTTTTTTAAAAAGCTATCAGTAATTTGATTTGATATTTTAACAAGGCTCGTTTTTACCTCAGGATTCTTATAGTTAGGCCTGCAATATTTACGATTTGAACGTTTTTCAATTATTAGAATTTTTTCTTTTTTTAAGTTTTCAACCTGTCTATGCACATAACTATACGAAATATTTGTTTTTGTTGCAAGCTCATGAATAGTAAATTGAGC
>CAZSDJ010000026.1:0-24474 GCA_964605645.1 uncultured Planctomycetia bacterium | reverse complement strand
CTACTCTTGTAATATAATCACCTGAGGCAGGATCAGTGGGTATGGTCCATTCATATGAACCGTGGTTGCTAGCTGTATCATTCTCATCTACTATGCCGTCACCGTTATCATCTTCAGCAAGGGTTGAGGCTGTCAATTCTGTCCAGGCAGCCTTGTTATCTCGGGAGTAGGTTATTTTGACATTATCTACTTTGCCGAATACATCCCACTCTATTGAATTGGCTGTGCCGTCTGCTGTCCAGATAGACCCTTGAGCCGGTGCGGTTACACTTACATCACCGCAGATGACCATCTCATTTGAGGTGGTGGCAGTTGAAGGCTGGTCAGGTGTTGATGAGGTAATCCTGAACTTTAAGTTCTCGGCTGCCAGGTTGACAGGCAGAGGGTTATCATGGGAGGTGCCTGTATCCCAGACATAGGTATTCTCATTGGCCTCACCGGTGCCGTGGTTATTGTTGGCTACCCCGTCTTTTATCAGCAGCCACTCACCGGAGACGCCGGAGTCTTTATTCCAGTATTCCAGTTTTACCGCAGAAATATTAGAACCGGTGGTATTCCATTTAATGGTCATCGCAGGGCTGGTTGAGTCAACGTGATAAGTCTCTCCTCCAACCGGATAAGCAAAGCTGAAACCACCTATAATGCTGAATGCTTCAGATGTAGTAGAAGTAACTGCCTCTGCATCAGCGTCTGCTATTCTTACCTTTACGTTATTTCCGACATAGTCGCCTATTCCGTCTACATCTAAAGCAGGGTCTTCCCAAGTCCAGCTGTGATATGTATTTTGGCCGGCTGTCGCCGCAATAGTGTTTAGGGTTTGATCATCCGTCCCGTTTCCGTCATAATCAGCATAAATCTTCATATCACCGACATCGCCTTTAACATACCACTCAACTAAACGGTTCGTGTCTCCTACCTTCCAGTCAGTAACTGAAGAATCAGGCTTATCAATGGTAATCTCGCCGATAATATCGAATGTCCCCGTATATCCATATACATAAGTTGTATCGTGGTCCCGTACCATCAATCTTGCCCCTGAAGCTAAAGTAGTAGGCAGTTTAGATGCGGTGGTATGAGGTGAAGCATCCACTGCCACACCATCACCCCCGCCGTCATCCAGCAAAACAGCGTTAGACCAGTCTAGGTCTCCGTCCAAATCAACATATATATCCACAGCGGTTGTCTTGGTAGACGCACTGCAGGTCCACTCAACTGTAGGATTGGTATAAGCTGTTAAATCTTCGCTGGGGGTGGTTACCTCAATCTTGGGGATGAATTCAAATGCTGAAGAAGTAATGCTTACATCAGTATTTTGATTTGAAGTAACTCTAATCTTAGCTGCATCTGTTTTCTGTATCTGCAAAGCATCACCGGTATAGGTCCAGGTATAGGTATTAGTTCCCGAAGAAAGGCCGGTGCCGCCATTATCATAGGCAGTTTCAATCGTCTGCCAGCCGCCTACCGGTTCATACAGTTCTATCTTAACATCACTCATAGTACCGACTGCTTCCCAAGTAATATCAGCGTCATCACCTACATACCATCTAGTCGGCGTAGTAATACTGCTTAAACCGCCCTTAATCGTAAATGTAGAGGAATGTTCGTCGCTAAGAGTGGGGTAATCTGCGGAAATAGTAGTTACCCGAATTTTACACTCGTCATAAATCTTATCCGGAACATCCCAGCCGCCCACAATTACATTGCCGGTTTCGCCTGAATCACCCGAGGCATAACTATCCGGTAACCCTGAGCCCTGCGCACTGCTTAGCCACTGAGCAGCCTCTCCCGGGTTTTCCGGCGCCCATAGTTCAAACTTAAGATTCCCTATATCGCCGTATTTTTTCCACCTTATCTCAATATTACCGCCTACTGTAAATTCATTAGGCGCTGTAGGGCTCATGAGTTCAAGGTAGCCTTTTACTTCATTCCCTTCATCAGAAGGTGTTACGGCATAAACCGTGCTTGGCTGATTGGCATCTTCTACTCTAAAATATATCATATTACTGCTATCTGACTTAGTAATATGGCTATCAAGCGGGTCATAGTGAGTGTCAACGTCGGTATTGGTAGGAGAACCGGCTATAGAACCGGTCCCGGAATCTTGCCATGTCCCGTCTGTACCTACTTTATATTTTACATTTAATCCGTCAAATGTACCTAACAAGGACCAATCAAGCTGGTGCTCATCATCTGAATCCATCTGTATAGCATCCTCACCGGTTAGGCCTCTCGTGGTGTAATATCCCGGCGGGTCATTGGGCTGGTCAAATATGATATTACCTAATATTTTATGGGTGGTGGGAGTTTCTCCGTAGACATCAGTATCGTATGTGGTTTCTGCAACCCGGAACTTAGCCGCAGCTGAAGTTGTGCCTGGAACCGTAAATTCATAAGGTGTGCCAGGATCATTTGTACAGTAATCACTGGCTATACCGCTTACTATTATCTCCCAACTTGCATCAGGCCAATCATTGGCATCATCCGGATTATACCTTATATCAACACTGCCTACATCACCCAAAGGGTGCCACTCAATTGAAGCTGTACCTTGAACGTTCCAGGTCTGTTCAGTTGTAGGTGAATCAATTACAATTTGTCCGTTTATGGTAAAGTTGGGAGATGTATCAGTTACATCTGTATCTTCTGCAATATCCTCAACTCTTACCAGTTTAATCTTTGCATTACCATGAGCTACGGTATTATCTTCAGGTACTGTCCAGTTTACTCCCTCATCTGAAGACGCATAATCGCTTCTCTGGTACCAGGCAGTGCCGCCGTCATTTGAATTATAAACTCTTATCTTATCTATTGAGCCGGTTGTTGTCCATCGGATAACCCCGTCATTTGGCACCTGAACCGTCCACTTTGAATCTCCGTCAGGCAAAGACATAAATATCCTCGGTTTTAGGTAAAAATCGTAACTTGATTCATCGTAAACAGTACCTGTAGTATCTTCTGCATCAGCTACTTTTATCCGGGCTGTATCTGTGGTATAAGTTTGTCTGTTAGTTTCAGTTTCATTAGCTAAATCCCAGGAATAAGAATGGCTGCCTGTATCTACGAAACCTGAGGCAATCGTATGGGGATAGGTAAGGGTTCCATCGGTGTCTAAAAATATATCAACGGTATCTACTCCGCCTCTTGGCTCCCAGGTAATTACGGGAGAGCCGGTGGCAGGAGAACCGGAATATCCGTCAACAAACCACAAGTCATTGGGTGAATCAGTCATCCCGGGTGAAGTCAATACCACATCGCCTTTTACTATAAAATCATTCTGTGATACGGCATATACATAAGTAGGGTCGTCTATAGACTGGACTTTTATCCGATAGTTTTCACCGCTTGTGTTAATATCACCGGGTAAAGCAACCTGGCCATAATGGCAGATACCGTCACCGTCCTCATTGTTATTATATGCTACTGTTGCCAAGGTAGTAGGATAATTGTCAGCACCGCTTGCGCTATCTAAGAGTATATCAACATCTCCCACCGTTCCTTTGTATCGCCACTGCACATCAATATAATTGGGGCTGGTGTCTGTGCCGATAGTGTACATCTCTCCGCCATTGGGCTCCTCCAGCCAGTGGTTTCTGTCTGTCCCGGGCGGGTCTTCCGCATAAAGCATTCCTTTTATCTGGAATTGCTCCGATTCATCAAATACTTCTGCGCTTTCGTCGGCATCTACTATTTTTACCTTCTTCAGCGGGGCGCCCGGATCATTAGGAACGGTCCAATCATAATAATTATCACCGCTTGAAGCAGCCGTATAGAAAGGAGTGTCTTCATAGGTGCTGCCGTTTGCATAATATAAATCTAAATCACCCAAATCATAATCTCCGCTGTCACCTACATCATTATTAACCGTCCATTGAACTCGGTAGGTATCGGTGGCAATTAACGCGCTGTCATCTATATTGGCGGCGGTAGGGTCGGTTATCTCTAACGAACCTTTTACCGTAACCTCAGAACCTACTCCATTTATGTCACTGGGATGGTCAGAACTTTCTACAGAGAATACAATCTGATTAGCAGTGCCCCCATCTGGTGAAGTAAGAGGACAGTTTACTTTATCCCACATATCATAGCCGTCTACGTTGCTTATAGCGCTTGAAGTTATATAAGTCCACTCCGTGCCTCCGCCGTCTGTGCTGTATTTTATCTTTATATTTGGCACATCACCCTTTGTAGTCCAGCCGATATGCTGCGAGGTATCGCCCACATATATGGTAGTGCCGCTGGGGGTAACATTTAGGATTTGTGACTTTATAGTTACCGGCTGGGCTGATACAGCATTAACATCTGCCGGATAAGCATCATTTACTGCCTTAATCAGGATATCATCGTTTTTACCGTAGTCAGTAGACTTATATACACTGTCATCGGTGGGAATAGTCCAGGTATATGTTTTATCGGAAGCAGTAAGGCCTGTTGCTATCTCATTGGTGGCTCCGCCTGCAGTGCCGTCTTTTGAATAATATAAACTGACTGTATCCATCGAACCCGTATAATCCCACCCAATAGCCGGGCTTGTATTTTCGCCTGCCAGCCAGGTTATCCTGGAATCGCCTGCATTTTCGCTTGGTGTAACCAGAGAAAGGCTGCCGTATATTTTGGTATTAGGGCTGGTATTAGCGCGCACCTGGCCGGTAGAATCAGTTGCCAGCCGGACTTGAAACCTTATAGAATCCCCCAGGCAATTATCATCATTATGGGTCCATGTATAGGTTTCATCCGCTGCATCCATAGTATGAAATACTGTACCGTAAGTCGTGCCGCCGTCGGTGCTGTAACGCAATTCCACGGTTCCTAAATTACCTGCGCCATCCGGATAGGCATCCCAGGTAAAGACAATATCGTCTCCATAAGTGTATGTTCCTCCGCCGCCCTGGCCGTCTATTAAAAGGTCGGATAAATCTCCTCTTATGGTAAAGGCGCCGGATAATCCCACCGTGCCGTCTACATTATCATCGTCACCGACCATGGCAATCTTAAACTTTGAATCGCTTTGATCAAGATTGGTAGTATCAGGTGCAGTCCATTCATACTGCTCATCCCCTATAGCAAAATCAAGACCGGCGGTAGTGGCAACAGATAGATCATAACTTGTTCCCCCGTTTGTTGAGTACTTAATGTAATAATCTTCCCCGGTAGGTAAACTTCCTTTATTGGTCCATCTTATCCAGCCGCTTCCGCTTGAATCAATAACATCGCCTTCGGCCGGCTGATAGAGGTCCATCCAGCCTTTGATAGTAAAAGCGGCCTTGGTCAATCCATCGCCTGACCAATCATATATTGTATTAGGATTGGCATAATCCTGAACCATCACTCCCATATCACTGCTGATATCATCAGGGATAGTCCAGCTGTAGCCAGTTGAACCCAACGCTGCGTCTATATTGCTTCCTGCGCCGTCGTTTACCACTACCCAGCCGGCATCATCAGGGCCGGTAGCGGATGAAAAGTCGGGATGGTATTTAACGTTAACCGTAGATATTGCCGCGCCGCCGCCAATGGTCCACTTTATTAATTTACTTTCTCCTACCTTCCAAATTTCTGTTCCCGCAGTTGGCTGGTCAACTGTTATCGACGGAGTTAAATCAAAACGCGCCTTACCGTCTGTATTCTGGTCGCCGGTTTTAAATACCCATAAGTATGCACCGTCTTTTGATTCCCCCAAAGGAGGCGTCCACTGGTATACGCCCATATTATCGCCTGCGGTATCCCCGTCTATACCGGTATCGGTATCAGGAGAGACAGTGCTTGTGGATATAGCGTTCCAATTATTTATATCGGGGTCATTGCCTACCAGGGAATAATAGATATCCACTGTACCATCGGATGAACAGTTAAGGTCCCATTTTATATTATGTTGGTATCCGGTGGGCCAATCATCTGCTCCCGTAAGCCCGCCGGTAGGATTAGTAATAGTAATAGTGCCCTGGATAGTAAATACATCCTGGCTTAGATCATAAATATCAGGATCCGGATCCGACTCGGGCTCGGTATTTGATTCTACTTTTATTCTATCCTGGTCAGAAGCTGCCTCCAAAGGTAGGCCTCCGCCTCCCGGGTTCCAATTATAGTCACATAAAGCTCCGCCGCCTTTTCCGCCGTCGGTATAATCAGCATCAGCTATCTTGGTCCAGCCCCCGCCGGGAGTAGTCTCGTACCAAAGGCTTATCTCCTGGCCTGAAGTCCCGGTAAAATTCCCCCAGTACTTCCATTCTATATATTTGTCAGTATCCCCGACACTCCAGTTTTCTCCGCCGTCCGGTGTAATAAGGTCAAGCTTGCTTTTAATTGTAAAGGTGCTGTTAGAGGTATCATATAAGGTGCTGTCGCTTGCATCGGATATTTTTACAAGACAATCGGCATCTATCTCATCGGCCGGAAGAATGTCATAAGTTGAAGAGCCGTCGCTTTTACCCACTGTCCAGGAATAGCTTTCATCGGTTGCCGGGGTAGTCGCTATTATCGTCTTCCAAGTACTTCCGTTGTCGTCTGAATATTCAATCTTTACATCAGATACACTGGCTGCATGCTTCCAGGTAATATCAACCGAATCCCCCACTTCATAGCTTCCTCCCCCATCAGGCGTCTTTACCTTAAGCGGGGCCATCTCAACCACAAACCAGTCCGCATCAACCGCCAGTTCAATTACATCGTTATTATCGCCATCATTTATATCATTTGTTCTCTCTAAGGTTAGGGTGGTAGAGTCTGTTACTTCTGCCCTTACCATATAATTATGCCAAGCTTCAGCATCAGTAGAAGTATTGCCGCCTCCTGCGGTTACTATCGGAAAGGCTCTTGTTGTATCAACCGAAGATATGGTTTCTGTCTGTGTGTAGGTACTGGAGGTAAAGCTGGTACTTCCTTTTTGAACATCGGTATTATCGGTAAACTCGATTAAATACCAGCCAATAAAGATATCATCGGTAGTTCCGGTAGTTCCACTTGTATTTCCCCTGGTAAAGGTTAAGGTGCTGGTATCGGTAATCGTTCCTCTGGTAATTATCCGTGACTCTACGCCGTTTAATTCTCTGGCGGTATAGGTAAATAATAATACCGCCTTATTTATATCGTCTATAACTTCATCCCCGCTTAATGAGACAGTGGTGCTGGTTTCATTATCCTTAATAGTGGTTGTACCGCGGTGAACGGTTGCATCCTCAAGAAGCTCTACCACTTGATAAGCAATATCCATATAAGCTGCGCCTGTATTCTGCTCGTGAATAGTTACATGTTCGCGGTGGAGGCGCAGGGTTTCACTGTCGGGAAAGGTGGCTCTAAAAAGACATGCTTCAGTTTCATGCTCAAACCACTCCGGCGACTTTACTGTTAGGATCGGAAAGTATGAATCTGCCTCTAAGGTATTAATGCTTATATCTTTGGTAACCACTTCATCAACTTCATTGCTGGTAAAAGTAGTTAATCCTTTTTGTATTCTAAAACCGTCTTCAAATTCTAAGGCATAGGGCTGAACCTTTGCGTTAAACTCACCCTTATCTGAATCTCTTATCCGGGAAACGCTGACTGTCGTCGAATCATCAAGGTTAACAACAAACATCCCCATCCCTTCGCCGCCGTCAGACCTGACAGACGCCTGAACCGATGAATCATGCAGATCGTCTGATTGATGGCTTGAGGTAACAGTAGTTTTTTCTGTATCAACTGAATTAGAGAGGGTAATTGACTTGCTGGTATCGATTGGCTCGAAAATGGCTGTGCCGGTCTGGACTCTTTTTATCTGGGCAGCTTCTGCTTCATAAACTGTGTCTAAATTTTGAGCAACAGTTTTTTCTCCACCGCTGCGGTGGCTGCGGTTAATAAGAAAGCTTGGAATCGGAACTCCCAAAAATGCGATTTGGAAAGTAAGATAAAATATGAAAAGCTGGCGAAAGATAAATCCTAACAAAGAAGGTTTTCTGCCCTCCTTTATAAAATTGTGACTATCTTGATAATCTAACTCATCACTCATTTTGTTCTTCTTCTCCGAGCACATCCATTGCGCTACCCTCTATGGTAAGGCCGTGTTGATGCTCAGAAACATTTTTATACCTTTTCCCGCCTTCACTGCCGGACCGCAAGCCGGTAGCAGCAGGTTTTATAAACACAATCTCTTTAAGATTTCTCCCGATTATTTTCTTAACCTTTTCTTTTCTGCCGTTACCTTTTTCTACTTCAACTTCTCTAAACTTTTGGCCATAAATAGCTTTTACCGTATCGCCTCTATAGATATCATCTAAACTTTTTTTTCTCGAAACCTTAATATTTTTAGGGATTTCAAAAGATATCTCATATTCTTTACCAACTTCTCGTTTTTTTTCATAGACTATAGCTATATACCTAGAGTCTTTATAGCCGACAATTCCAATTAACTCTTTTGTTTCTATATCCACATTTTTTTCTCCCTGAGCCGCTACTGTAAATGTAAAAGTTATTAATCCTAACAATAAATAAAAAAGTGATCTTTTTTTAATCATAAAAATCAATCAAAGTGCCTGGCACCTTTGCCCAAAAACAAAAAAAACCAAGCTTTTTTGCTTGGCTTCTTCATTTGCTTTTAAAAAAATATATAATTTCAAAATATTTCTGCCGCATTTTAAATATCCCTAAATTCACCCCTACTTTCCCCCCTGAAAGAAACCCCTTTTCATCTGCCATCGCGAATGAATCCTACGCCCTTCTGTAAAGAACCACCGGCAATTCCTCGTCGGTCATTGCGAGTCCTTGGCACGAAGTGTTAAGGGCGAAGCAATCTCTATCCTTTTACTCATAAAACTTTTGACAATTCGAATATAGCACCTATTTATTTATATGTCAATCTTAATTCCGAAAAATATAAATTTATTTTTGCAGTTTTTTGTGTCTTTTCAATACTGCCTCTAATAAAACTAATCCTTTAGCAAAATCATCCCCTTTAAAAAACACTCCCGAAGCCCCATATTTTTCGAACTTATTAATCCGTTTATTATCTAAATAAGCGCTAATAATTATAGCCGGAATTTCTTTATTTATTTTTTTCATCTTTTTTAATGTTTTAATCCCATCCATGCCCGGCATATTTAAATCTAAAAAAACAATATCCGGATCTTCCGTTTTCAAAAACTCAATCCCTTTTTCCCCGCTATAGGCAACAACTGTTTCATACCCTTTATTCTTAAGCCAAAAAGCCATCGGTTGAATAAAATCCGGTTCATCATCCACTAGTAATACTTTAATTTGTTTGCTCATAATTTAACCTCCATTTTAGCTTACAGCGTTTATTTAACTGGCAATTTAAATATAAAGTTAGCCCCTTTTCTCTTTTCGCTCTCCACCCATATTTTCCCTTTATGGAGATTGATGATTTCTTGTACAATCGAAAGCCCTAAACCGGTTCCGTTAATATCAGTGGGGGTCCTTTCTCCACTCTGATAGAATTTGCTAAAAACTTTTTCACACTCTTCTTTGGATATCCCGATCCCCGTATCTTCCACATTAACCCTGACCTCTTCTCCTTCTAATCGAGCGCCAACAGTAACTGCACCTCCTTCGGGGGTAAACTTTATGGCATTGCCGACTAGATTATTTAAAACCTGCATTATTCTATCCGGGTCTATATTTAATTTAGGAATCTTTTCTTTAATGTCCTTCTTTATCTTTATAGATTTAGTTTTAGCCCAATCTTTAAAATTCTCAATTGCTTCTTCTGTGATCTTCTCAATTGAATAAGGCTTTAGGTTAATTGTCATCTTCCCTGATTCTAATTTAGATATATCCAGAAGATCATTAATTAAATTCGTTAATCTTTTTAGGTTGCGAGACGCAATCGAAAGAAACTGTTCTTGAGTTTCAGAAATAGAACCAACTTCTTTGCTTAGAAGTAATTTTATCGATTTATCCATGGCTATTAAAGGAGTGCGTAGTTCATGAGTTACGTTGGTTACAAAATTAGCCTTGAGCTTCTCTAGCTCTCTTTGTTTGGTAATATCGCTTAAAACAGATACCATACCCACAGTTTGTCCGTTCTTATCTTCAATAACAGCATTGCTGGCTCTCAAGATTTTCTTTGTATCTTCCTTGTTGCCCAGCACTTCTATCTCCTTGTTGCCGCCTTGAGCTGATTCTTTCGAAAAAGAAAGCAGCTGGTCATCTGATAAATTCTCTAATATTGACTCGCCTACTTTATCTTCCTTTTTACCGCCCAGAAGCTTCTCGGCAGCCGGGTTCATCATCACAATTTCACCATCAGAGCCTACTACAACTAAACCTTCAGCAATACTCCTTATAACATTTTCAGTCTCTTTTTTTGCAAATAATGTTTTTTTATATTTTTTAACAGCCCTCTTTTCATCATGGTCTTTACCTTCTATAATTTTTTCATACTTTTTTGTAAGCTCTTGATCATTTAAATCAATCTGGTTTTCCAGTTCTCGCTCGAATAGAGATGAAATTGTATTACTGACCTCTTTCCTTCCGTTTTCAGATTTAACAAATCCCTTGATTTCATCATAAACAGCATTTTTTATTATTTTTTTACCGCTTCCCGGCTGCGATATATATTTTTTCATCCGCTCTTCCCTTTGTTTCTTTCTCTTATCTACTGCCCCGTGACGATAAGATATTGTAGAAAAGTAAATAATTACAGCCCCTATAATTAAACTAACTACTGCGGTAACAATCAATATGCCTAAGGTAAAAGGCGCCATTATTCTTACTCCTTAAAAAACACCTTGCTCTATATATTTTTTATCCCTGCCTACAAATGAAAAATTTTTCACCTTTCCTTGTTCCGGCTGCCAACTAAAAACGCCTTTCATTATACTACCATCAAATACACCTTTCCAGCTTATCGTTTCTCCCTTAAGATTTCTTTGAGTAGTCGTCCATTCTATTTTTCCATCCTTTAATTTCCTTTTTGAATAAGTGGCCCTTTTAAACCCGCGTTGGCTAAAATTTCTTGACTTAAAATCTTTTTCGCCAAAAGTGATAATATCTGTACCCGGGAAAGAGATATCTAAATTATCTAACTGTACAAGCTTAATTTTCCAACTATGATTTTCGATTGCTTTATCTTCATTTAAATCTCTGTCTCGTTCCTCTTTAAGTTCTTCTAAAGCCTGCTCAATTAATCTAATTTTCCACCGATACTTTTCTGCATCTTCTTTTGCCCCTATAGCTTTATTTTGCTCTTGCCTTAAGTTTGCCAATGTACTTCGGTAAAGGCGCCTGGTTTTATCATATTTACTCTCTAATTTTATATTTTGAAAATGAAAAATTCTTACAATTAAAATACTAAAAGAAATGATTAATACCGAAAGTATCGTAAAAATAACTTTTGTCCGTTTTGATATCTTTTTTGTTTTTCCTTTTTTTATTGCTTCTTTTTTTTCTTTTATCTTGCCGTTGATAAAATCCACAAAATCAGAAGATCCAAAAATTCTTTTTCTTTTTAATTTTTTCCTAAATTGATCAAATTTATTCTTATCAGTGTTTTGGATGTAGTCAGCAAAATTATCTCCTTTCTCTTTTAACAAAGAAAAGAATTCTTTGTTTTCTTGGCTCATATCAATATTTTGCTTTTTATCTAAACCGGCTAGTTGAAAATAACTAGAGTAGGGGTAATTAACTAACTTATCAACTATTTCAAATCTGATGGGTGTTAACAGTATATATTGAATAAGGGGCAAAAGATATCTTTTTTTCTCAACAAATTGAAGCTTAAACCGGTCACCAAAAAGATGCCCTTTCTTGCCATAGCGAAAATTATATGACTTGGTATAACGGGAGTTTATGCTATGCATAATCTCCGATATCGGTACATTATTTTTTAATTCAATAACCAGATGAATTTTGCTAGGTAAAAGAAGGTAGGCAAATAATTTAAACCCATATTGGCGCTTGCATTTATCAATCAAAGATAAATAAGTGAGGTAATCTCTCTTCTTCGTAAATAGATTCCCGCCGTGAGTGCTTCTTAGCGTGATATAATAAAGAACGCCCTCTACATAAACTCTTGGAAGTCTTCCCATTTTTTTAAAAAAACCAGAAAATATTTCTGGCCTTTCCGATTCCTCATTATCTTTGTTATTTTGTCACTTTAGCGTGTGGTATTTATTTGAAACTGGGAGAATTCTCTTTTTACCAAACCCAACTCTTTTTCTTTTTCTCTGGTGCAGCCTTTTCTTCTTCTCCTTCTTTTTTTTCAGTTGATTCATCTTTTTCGGGCTGGGATTTTTGTTCGGCCTCTTCCTCAACCACTGGTTTTTTGCTCTGTAGCTTTATCTTCTTTGGGCAGTATCTTCTTTTTTGTACTTATAAAGGTGAGATCTTGTTGTTTGCCTTCTTCTCGGCGCAAACTCAAAACTCCTCGCATAAATATATCTTCTTCTCCAATTTCTCCATTTACTTCTCCCCTCCAAAAAGCAACACCTTTTTCTTCATCAGTCTGCATAGTCTCCCAAATAATAATATCATTATCTATTCCTTTTACTCGAATAGTATAATTACTGGGGCTAAAACCTTCAGACGTTAACTTATCGGAAAAAATTTTACCGGATTTAAAATAGAGAGTATCTTCCTCAGCCTTTTTGCCCTTTTTCCCCATCTGCTGTAATTCTATTTGCCATTCGGTATTATTCAGGCTTTCTTCGGCCTCCTGGATTAATTGCCTCTTTTCTGCTTCCGACAGCTCCTTTCCATTTTGTTGAGCCCGGCAAAAGTTAACCGGAACCAAAGGTAAAACCATTATCACTAATAACATATAAAAATATTTTACCATCTCTGACCTCCTGCTAATTATTTTAGTTTATAAGATCAATATTGATAATAATAAAAAAATATCCTTTTTTATTATATCAATTATGTTTATTATATCAAGCAATTAATCAAGGTTATTTTGCTTCCTTCTCCCCGTAACTTTTCCACATCAAAATATATTTTTTAGCTATATCCCTGCCGCGCGTATCAAGTGCATCACCATCTAATTCCTTCGTTATGCGCAAATACTGGTTAAAATGTTTTAACGCCTGGGGCCGGTCTACTAAATATTCCGAATAAATATAACCCAAATTAAAATGAGCATCAGCATCATCCGGATCTATTTCTACGGCCTTAAGAAATTCTTGTGTCGCTCTTTTGAATTTCTTCTGTTCTGTATAAAATACCCCTAAATTATAATGCATATCTTTTGTCTCTCGAATAAGCTTTTTGTTTTCACGCGCTAACTCCGCAAATTTTTTCGGCAAAGTAGACATTCTTCTTTCTAAATCTTCTTTCTGTTTTTTTGTTTCTTTATATTTTTCTTCCATCCCTTTGTACTCAAGCTTAAGCTCACCCAGCTCTTCTTTCTTATCAGTTAATTTTGTCTCCAAAGTATTTTTCCTTCTTTTAAAAGTTCCAACTTCTTTTTTCGTATCTTCCAATTCAGATGATAATTGGTGCTTTTGTTTTTCGGTTGCTGCTAATTCCTCTTTAGCTTGATTAATTTTTTCTTCCCAGTTAGATTTACCCCTCTGAAATTCTTTCTCCAGTCTTTCAAAACTTTTTAAGGAGCGGGCCAAATTATTCTTTTCTCTTTCTAAAGATCTCTCTACCTTTCTCAGCCGGGAAAGCATTACCCGTTTTTCTTTTTGTGCCGAAACCAATTGATTTTTTAGCTCTTCTTCCCCTTTCAGGCTCTCTTTTACTCGTTTAATAGACTCCTCCAACTTATTCTTTTCTCTTTCTAGAGATTTTTCTATACTTTTAATGTTCGAAGACAACTGAACCTTTTCACGCTGAGAAGAATTTAACTTATTCTTTAACTGATTAATTTTTGTTGCTTGGGTTTCTTTTTCTTTCTTGAGCCTTGATTTATCAAAACTCTCTTTTATTTTTTCTTTCTCTTTTTCTATTTCTTCCATCTGGCTGGCTAAAGCAGCATTTTTTTTCTTTATTTGACCGAGCTCCTGATTTAAAGCCTTATTATCCTCTTTAAGTGTTTCCATAGAAATTTTTAAATCATCCAGCTTTCTTTTTCTTTCAAGTAAATTCTCCATCTGTATTAAAATATTTTCTCTATCTTTACTAATCCGCTCTTTTTCTTCAAGCAATTGATTGTATTTTTCCTCCAACCGGCTGTATTCTTCTCCGCGGCCTTCTTTTGAAGTTGATTTTGATTCTTTGTTTTGCTGATTGTTATTTTGTTCTTTCTTTGAATCATTTGATTTAAAAAACGGTAAATCAAAACAATACGCCGCATTTACAAGAAATAGGTTAATTGTGGTAAAAATCACAATAAAAAATAAGCACCTCTTAATCATCATTGATTTTCTCCCCCTTAGAAAAATCATATTCACGATAAAGTTTTATACCGTCTTTTGATCTATCCTGGTAATTAACCATATTCTGTTTTTCCTCTGACGCATTGTAATCGCGATACGATTTTAATTTCTTGTTTTTACCTTCTCCTTCTTCAGAAAAATCTTCCGGGCTTGCAAGCCTATCCCCGTCTATTATATGCGAAGTTAACAAAATTAGCAACTCTGTTTGTTCGTCACTAGTAGATTTTTTTTTAAATAAATTGCCGATTAGAGGAATTTTGCTAAAGAAAGGAACCTGTTCATTTTCAGAAACTTTTTGATCTTTACGTAATCCGCCAATTACAATCGTCGCACCATCTTTTACCAAAACAGTAGTTTCTGCTAAAGAAGTATCTACAATCGGTATTTTATTCTGGCTAGGGGTGATTAAACTGCCAACCACACTGGAAATTTCCGGCCTCACCTTCATTCGTATATATCCGTCTGAATTAATAGTGGGGGTAACTGACAGTTGAATACCGACATCAATAAAGGTAACCTCTTCAGATACGGTAGACGTAGTCTGTCCGGTGGTGGTGGTAGTAGTTACATAAGCTTCTCGCTTACCTACATGAATCTTTGCTTCTTGGTTATTTACGACTGATAACTTAGGGTTAGAAAGAATTTTAGTATTACCCTTAGTATTTAAATACTGCAGGGCTGCTTCCCATTCATTGGTTTTCCCAAAATAAATTTTTTCAGTAGCGGTAGTTTTTTGTCCAGGAGTAGGTAAATCCGTGCTAGTGTGTACCCTGGCATCATCATCTAAATCAGAAGTCTTTGCTACCCGGGTAGCAAAATCGTCAATAAAACTTGTAGCTACTCTATCTAAAGGAGAAAAAGGGTGGCTGCCTATAAAATCTACGCCATAGTCTGCCAATTGTGAAAACAAACCTTCCCACTCAACACCAACGGCGAAATCATCAGAAAGAGTAACTTTTACTATTTGAGCGTCAATAAGAACTTGCTTTGTTTTTTGATCGAGAGACTTAATTAATTTTGCTATGGTCTCCATTCTTTCAGGTAAGGTCTGAACTATCAATTGATTGGTGCGGACGTCTGACTTTATGGTTCCTGCTTTTTTTGCATCTAATCTCCCCTTTAGTTGTTTTTCTACATCTTCAGCCTTTGCGTATTGTAAATCAAAAACTTTAATGGAACCCTTGGTCTCTAATACTTGAATAGACTTCTCAATCTCTGCAAGTTTTTCAGGTGTATCCATAGCTAAGACTGTACCTGATTCTTGGTCTACAATTATTCTGCCAATTTCACTTTTTAAAGCATCGATAAGATTGAAAACATTTTCAGGGATTGCGTATTGAAGGCGGAAGATTTTAACTTTTCGAGTATCGGAAAATTGTTCTCCGTAACGTTGAACATATTCTTTCTCGGTCATTATCATGTAAACATCGCCGATTTTTTCATAAGCAAGATTATTGCTGCGCAATATAATATTAAAAACATCTTTTATCGGAACATTTTTAACCATAAAGGTAATGCGGCCGGAAACATTTTTGCTAACTACAATATTCATCCCGCCCCTTAATGCTAAATATTTAAAAGCATCATCTACGGTCATCCCGCGTAAATCTAAAGAAATAAGCTGATCCATAACTTTCTTGCTTTCTTCGGTAGTTTCGGCTTCTTTCATTAAAGCACCAAAATCATCCGGTTCTGCTTTTTCGCTCTTATCTTCAGCCCCTAAAAGCGGACTAATTAGTACCACTAAGATTATCAAAATTGGTAGAAAAATTCTTGATCTAATGTTATTAACCATATTTATCTCAACGTCATTTCTTCATCTTTATAAGACAAAATCACTTTATCCTGGAAAATTGCCTCTATTTTTATATCCATACTTGTGATTATACTGCCTCTTTTTAAAAAAAGGGTTTTTTTTCGTTTAGTATCTTCGATTATAACTTCTGGATCATCAGACCAAGATATTCCCACTAATTTAAGATTTTCCATAGCACTGGTTAGCTCAGATTTAGTTTTAGAATCTTTTTTATCTTCACTTTTATCACTTGTAGGAAAGTCAAAAATATCTCTGGTTCTTGATTTTTCTAAATAATAAGTGGTTTTCTTTAATAAAGTAGGGGGTGACGGTACCAAGGCTTCTTTAAATTCCTTGCTTTTTTCCATATCTAGCTGTATCTCCTCTTTTACATTAAAAGCAAATAAGGTAATGCTAAAAATAAAATAGGCCCCACAAAAAAATACAATAAGCCACAGATATCTATTTACTGTCCTTACAACCCCAATGCCCAAAGGCCCTTTTTTAACAATTAAAATTTCTTTTAATCTATCTCCAAAAAAGGCAACCTTCGCTTTTAAATTTCCTAAAGAAAATATTCCAAAACCTTTTCGCTTTAACTGCGATTTTTTGATATCCCCTGATTCCGGGTTTTCAATTAAACTTAAAAGCTGTTTTTCCGGAGTAGGCTTTCTGTCGGCGACCATCTTTTTTCAGCTCCTTTATCGATTATTTTTTCAATTACACCTTTGTCCACAACAAATTTATTTTCCATCACCAAGTACTTCAATGCTTTGTGGCAAAGCATTGTAATCTTGCGGGGATAACCACGAGTGTGCTCATAAATGCTTTCCATTGCATCATTTAAAAATAAATGTTTTCTGGACTTAAAACCTCCTTGTTTTATGCGAAATTTTATCAATTCTTTAGTCTCTCCTTTATCCAATGGATTTAATGTATATTTAAAACTGATCCTATCAAAAAAATTAGGAATATTTACAATTTGATGGTGTAATTCTATTTGGCCTAAGAGCACAAGTTGGAGAAGTTTAAACTTATTGGTTTCAAAATTTAGAAGCAGCCTTAAAGATTCTAAAGAAGTCTGATCCAATTTTTGAGCCTCATCAATAACCAAAACAACAGTCTTGCCCTCTTTAACTCCTTTTTCAAAAAGAAACTCTTCTAAATAATCTTTCAGTTCAAGTATGTTGGATGATGAATCAAAAGGAATGGGAATATCAAAATTACGCACTAAATGTTTTAAAAATTGATTTTCGTCTCCCAGTGAAGGCGCCAATATAACATGAAATATAAAATCTTCTCTGCCCCTTAACTCTTGAATAAGCTTGCGGGAGAGTGTGGTCTTGCCCGTACCTACATCCCCTAAAATTACACTCAAACCTCTTTTCAGGCGTAATTCAATAAGAGTGTTATTCAAGGCCGCCTCGTGTTCTTTAGATAGATAGAAAAATTCCGGATCAGGACTGGTAGAAAACGGTTCTTTTTCGAAGCCTAAAACTTGATAATAGCTCATTTTTGCTTTAATTTCTTATAAATTAAGTGTAATGGGTAACCTTCATACCTTAATTGTGAAATTTTATTTATTTTTTCTTCTACCTCGCTACTGTCATATAACCTTCTGTTGCCTTTTCTTCTTACAACCTTTAAAAGGCCGAGGTTTGTATAGTAGTTAACCGTTGAATAAGAGATATTAAACTTTGCACAAATGTCTTTTGTCCCTACTAAATTATTTTCTTTCATAATCACGTCATTTTCCTCCTAACAAACAAACTATACTTACTGCATTTACTGTAAGTAGTATAATTATACCATCTAAACTAATTATTGCAATTATTTTTTAGAAAAAGAAAGGAAATAGGCAAGTTAATCTTTAGCTATATAAGCCTCGATTACCTTCTGTTGTTTTAATGGCTTGTTTTTAGAATCTGCGGGAGAAGCGGCTATTTTTTCTACCGTCTCAAACCCGTCAACTACTTCTCCAAAAATAGTGTATCTTTTATTTAATTTAGGCGTTGGCTTTAAAGTGATAAAAAATTGGCTTGTATTGGTGCCGGGCCCGGAATTAGCCATGCCCAAGCGCCCGGCGCGGTCAAAAGAGACATCTTCGCTTATTTCATTTCGAAAGGGCTCACCCCAAAGGGATTCACCGCCGGTTCCGGTCCCCGTAGGGTCGCCGCTTTGAACCACAAAATCTTCAACTACCCTATGGAATATCAAGCCGTCATAATAATCTTTTTCCACCAGCCCCACAAAGTTTTCACAGGCCTTAGGGGCCGCCTCAGGAAATAATTCTAGCTTTATATTGCCTTTGTTAGTTTTAAGTACAACTAAAGATTTTTTCTTTAACTCTTTTATTTTTTTGGCACGTTTTCTTTCTGCCGCATAATCTTTATAATCTGCCTTCTTGAGCAAATCTTCAAAATAATCTTTTATTTTTCTGCGTTTTCTGGCAACAGTAAGCCTCTTTCTGTAATACTCTTTCTTTTTCTCGTCATATTCACTGAGGCTAACTTCTTTCTTGCGAAGCAGGCGGAAAACAGCAGTGCCATAATAAAAATCCGCGGTTATAAAATCCCCCTCTTGGGAATTAAGGATTTTATAAGCGTCTTCCTTGGGAATTTTCCACAAGTCTATTAAAGCCTCTAAAGACATAATATTTATCCAAGATGCCCCTTTCTGGCCTTTATCCTTTTTCCTATCATATGTTTCTTTCCATAAACTCGGATTTTTTCTTACCTTTTCAAGAAAGGTTCTAGCCTCTTCTTCTGAATCAAACCGTATATATTCACTTTCAAATGAATTGTATTGATTTAAAAACTTTTGTTTCATTTCCTTTTCTGTTACCGTAACGTCAGGGTTAGTTTTTTCTTGCATTAACTTATTAATAATTAACAAATCTTCGATACGCTTTTTGAAAGTATCTGTCTCTTCGCCTAATTGAGTAGCCAGCCACCTATGATATTGATTGTTTCCGTATTTTATGCCTTTTTCTGACAATAAACGCCTCAATTCTTCTTCCACTTTTTCTTGGCTGACTGTTATGCCTAACCTCCGGGCTTCTTTTCTGTAAATCAAATTCTGCCACGCTTCTGTCCTAATTTCTTCTTCACTGCGTTTTTTTTCTTCCTCTTTCTCGCCTTCCTCTTTTGCGCCGGTTCTCGAAAAAATATTTGCTGTCTTATAATAATAGTTGAATTCTTCTTGGGTAACCGGGTCTCCAAAAGCCTCCCCCGCAATGCCCGACTCTAAAGCTTGTTGGTAATCAGCCTTTTGGCCTAGACCCCGGCTTACGAAGGCAAAGGTAAAAATAAAGAAAGAAACCAAAAAGATACTTAAAATCTTTTTATTTATTGCATCCATCTTATAAGTTCTACCCTGCTGAATCATTTCCTATCCTGATTGTTTTTTTGATTACCTTTCTTTTTGAGTTTTTCATCTTCAATCAGCTTAATCTTATGAGGCTCAGATACTACCTTCTCCTTAAAGGTATCTAGCCCAATTTCTTGTCCGCACGCATTGTGGTAAACCGCTTCAATAGTATATACCCCTGGTGTCTTCATTTGGAAATAAGCTTTCAAATTCCTCGCTCTTTCTGAACTCACTTCTTCTCCGGGCCCTAATAACACAAAATCGTCTGTTTTGGGCAAGCCCGTATCATATTTCCTTGGCTCAGTTAAGCTTTTTCCTGAAGGTCCCTGGACCTGAAAAAAAACCTCTTTTTCTGCTGCTCCTGAATCTTTTGAGTTTACGTAAAACCTTTTATTTACATAAACCGCGTCACTACCTTTGTTTTTCAATCGAAAACTAACCTTGATTGGTTCGTCAACTTTATACTCTTTTTTGTCAAAATGCAGGAAAAAGCCTACACGTGGTTCTGATTCAGCTTCTATTTGCTGATTTGATAAACAAACTGCAAATAAAGCAAAAATAAATATAATCTTGTAAGCTTTCATTTACTTCTCCTCATCACCTTCGCCGCCAAATATATTCTTTATTCGCTCTATAACTCCACCAGATTCCTTTTCTTCTTCAGAAGGTTTAGCGGATTTTTCAGAAACATCATTTTTCTTTTTCGCCTTCTTTTTGGTTTTTATCGACAACTTTTCCATATCTCTCAGGTCCTTTTTAATATCGCCGACAACTCTTAAATTAGAACGGTAAACTCCTATTCGTTCTTTGGCAGAGAGGGAAGCCTCATCTTGAGAAGCAACAACCTCATCAAGTTGATTATCTACCTTATCAGTTATTTGTTTTGCCTCTCGGTAATACTCGGACTGCTTAAGCAATTGTAAAATATTTCTCGCTTGTTTTCTCAGTCGGTTGATTTTGTCTGAAGAAATCACCCATATATTTTTTATTTTTACAGGAAAAGTCCTGGTTTCTGTGGGGGCAAGTTTTAAATCATTCTTATAAACATAATATACAGACTTCTGCTTATCATATTTGAGGCTCAACCCTCCTTTATCTAATATATCTTCTCTTTTTACCTCCATAGGTAAATAGGCTTTAATCGGAACTCTTTGGGTTTTTTCCTTTGAAGGATTAGCGGCATTTATTCTAAACACAACCTTGTCCATCTTTTCTGCTTTACGGTCAGTTTTATCTGCATCTTTGGGCTCTGCCCAAACTCTTTCTGTAAAACTAATACTTAACCCTCCGCCCCCGGCCGTATTAGTGAAAATAACTATCAAAAGACATAAAACTAAATAGTCTGCCTTTCTTTTTATTTTTTTCTTATCCATTTTTTAATTGTATAACTTCAAGACAAAAAAATCAAGAAAATTTCTCCTCAGCTAAGGGAAAAATTATCCTCACTGTAGTCCCTTTGCCCAAACTACTTTCTACAAATAATCGGCCGCCGTTATTTTCGATTATCATCCTGCACATTGCCAACCCTAAGCCTGTCCCTTTAGTATCCCGCTTGGTAGTAAAAAATGGTTCAAATATTTTAGATAGATTTTTCTCTGGAATTCCCTCTCCGGTATCAACCACTTCAACCACAGATCCTTTTTCTCCTTTTAATAAATCAGAGTTCGAAAATTTATGCAGCCTAATTATCAATTTTCCCCCTCTTGGCATAGCCTCCACTGCATTTAAAAATAGATTAAAAAACACCTGTTGGATTTGCCCCCTATCTCCTTGTATTGCTTTAGAATTATCCTTTATCTCATTGGTTATTCTTATCTTTGTTAATGATACCTTATATTTAATCAAAGACAGAGTTTCTTCAATTACTTCTTTTAAATGAATAATTTCAATCTTTCTTTCTGCCGGTTTTGCAAAAGTAAGTAAATTTTGAACAATATTATTTGCCCGCAAAGTGTAATATTTTATTTTTTCTAAAGCTAATTTTGCATCTTTATCTAAATCATTACTTTTCTTATCTAAAAATTCTACCCCGCCTAAAATAACCCCCAGAGGATTTTTCACTTCATGAGCTACACCAGAAGAAAATCTTCCCAAGGCCGCAAGTTTTTCTGCCTGTATTAAGCTATTTTGAGCTTTTTCTAATTTTGAATATGCTTCTTTTAATATTTTATTTTCATAAATACGCTCTTCTTCAGTCCCTATAGCTGAAGCTATCATTGCAGCTTTTTTCTCTAGGCCTTTATTACGCCACATATTTTTTTTAGAAAAAGCTAATAAGACACCTACCGGTTTATTTTTATATTTAATCTGCACCCCTGTGCAGCTAGAAAAATTATTTTGCACAATATTTAAATCCTTCTTTTTGTATTTAGACCTCATTAAACCATTTATTACTACAGGTTGCCCATCACCAGTTACAATGTCATGGCTTATAGAGCCTTGGTTCTCTTTGTCATTGTAGAATCGGGGGGGGTTATACTGTACAACGGAATTAAAGCTATCAGTATTTTTATCATACCTCTTATAGAAAGCACAAGTTGCTTTTAAAATCTTGCCATACAAATAAACTAATTTTTTAATATTTTCCTGATAATTGCCGGAAAGCCCAAAGAGACACTTATCTATTTCATCCCTTTGTTTCATTTTTTGTTTATACCTAATCCCAGTTGTTACTATCTCGGCCATTGCTATCAAATACTCATCAGCTTCTTTTGTTCTTTTAACACCCGGAGGCAAAACAAAATCTATAAGGCCCACTAATTCATTCTGATATTTCAGAGGAACACAATAATGACAGTGATTTTCAGAAAAATATTCTTGTATAGGCTTGGGGTATTGCTTATTGTTATTTATAAATTGTATTGATTTTTTACGAATGGCTGCATTCCAAGCATTATGTTGAAAATCAGAATTATCGCAGCCTTCAACTATTGATGATGGCACGTTAAAAGAAGTGTTAAATTTAAAAGAATCTTTCTGGTCTCCTGGGAGAAAAAGCATTGCGCCCATACAATTTAGAAAAAATCTGTTCGATACAATTGATTTGAAAGATAATTTTATAAAAGTTTCTAAAGAGATTTTTTCAAAAATTAATTTCATTATAGAAATTTTAGTTTTATAAATAACGTACTTATTTTTAATGCTTATCTCTTCTTTATTTTTTATATCATAATGAAATTGTAAATCTTCTTTAAACAAAGCCTCCTTAAGGCCATAAGATGGGTCTGCTTTTTCAGCTTTCTTTGTATTACCAATATTGTTTTTTCGCAATAGATACAAATTCCCCGCTATAATAAATAATATTCCGATAAAACGTAGTTGAAGATCTACGTAATTGCCAGGAAAAAATGCATAGAAATAATCAATTTGCCCATTCAACAAATAGATAAAACTAAGCGCAAGCCAATATAATAAAATTAAAATAATTGTAAAAAACATAACAATTTAAATCATTATTTTACTAGGTTAAGTATAAATCAATCTTCGGGTTTATCCCGATTGTCAATACTGCTTTTGATTTTTAAAATATCTTCTTTTATTTGATCTAGATTTTTTTCTATATTTTTAAATCTTTTATCTATTTCTGTAAATTTTCTGGAAGAGTACTCGCTTATACTTTCAACTACATTCATATCACCTTCTTTTTTTACCCGCGTGCCTTTGGGAACAAGAACTTTAGCATTTCCAACCTTTATAATTTCCATCCCTTCAGGAGGGAGATTGTTATTTTCTCGAGCATAACTTAAACTCCAAAACATCAAAGAAATAATAAAAAACAAAAGAAAACAATATCGTTTCATAAAAGGGGTCAAGTCTGGAACTAACACTTTATTAACTCCTTTATTCTCATCACGTCGGAATAACATCCTTCTTCTTCCTTTATCTCCCTAACCGCCGAATTATATTGTTTGCTGATAAATGATAACGTCATAAAAGGGGTCAAGCATAAAAGGGGTCAAGTCTGGAACTAACACTTTATTAACTCCTTTATTCTCATCACGTCGGAATAACATCCTTCTTCTTCCTTTATCTCCCTAACCGCCGAATTATATTGTTTGCTGATAAATGATAACGATACTCCTCCTAAGCTCTCTTTAATTTCTCGGTTAGCCTTCTGCAAATATTTACGGCATACATATATGTATCCTTTTTTTATATTCGCATTCTTTTTATCCCGTTTCCTGTAAAACATTTCTTCTTCTATCTTATACTCTTCCAATATTTTTCCTATGATCTCCTTTGTTTTCATATTTTTAAAACTTTTTTTATATTGAGGAATCTCTGCCTTATCTATCTTTTTGCCTCTTATTTTCTTTTTTACTTCTTCTATGAATTTACTTCCTCCTAATATCGCCGGCCAATTTAAGCTTTCTAATCTCCTTTCCAAATCTCTGGGCGGAGCTTTTCTAACATATGCGTTCATTTTTCTCAAAGCTTCTTTATCGTATTCGCTGAAATATCTTAACACGCTTTCGGTTTTTAGCCACCCCGGTCTCTTTTTTATATTATTGTAACCGTAACAACTCGTCCATTTATGTTCTCCCAGTTTTTTTTCAAGTCCCGCTTTTAATGGATTCCTGTGAATATATCTTATAATCTCTAATAAATATGCTTCTTCTTCTACCAATATAGATTTAAATCTACCTTTGAATAAACTCCCCTCAAACCCATACCGCCGATTAATCTTTTGTGTATAACTTCCATTTATGTGCCGCATGATCCGGGATAAATTCCCATCCGGTGTTCTTATCAGTAAGTGATAATGATTAGGGATGAACGAATAAGCATGGACTTCCAAGTTGAATACATCTGTGCTTTCTTCCAGTATGTCCATGAACATAGGATAATCGGATTCTTGAAAGAAAACTTTTTCTTTTCTTCTTCCCCGATTTAAAACATGGTACCATGCTCCAGGGTATTCTATTCTTAACGGCCTTGCCATATTTCATATGATAGCACTATGCCGATTAAGTGTCAAATCCAGACTTGACCCCTTTTGTT
>CAZSDJ010000025.1:13555-24914 GCA_964605645.1 uncultured Planctomycetia bacterium | reverse complement strand
CCATTTGGGTAAGATCGTTAGTGCCAAAAGAAAAGAAATCTGCTTCTTCGGCAATTTTATCGGCAGTAACAGCTGCCCTGGGCACCTCAATCATTGTCCCAATTTTTACCGGAAAAGGTAATTTTTTTAGCTTTTTCTTCTTCTTTATCTCTTCAATTGTATCAATTATCACTTTTTTCTGCAATTTAAATTCTGCCACATTCCCTACTAACGGAACCATTATCTCCGGCTTTACTTTATTTTTCTTCCCCGCTACTTTTAAGGCAGCTTCAATTATTGCCTTAATTTGCATTTGGGTTATCTCCGGGTAGCTTATCCCCAACCGGCAACCGCGATGCCCAAGCATCGGATTCATCTCATGTAATGATTCAACTGTTCTTTTTACCTGCGCGGCTTGCATCCCCAAAGCTTTTGCTAATGATTTTTGCCCGGCTGCATCATGAGGTAAGAATTCATGTAAAGGCGGATCAAGTAATCTTATCGTACAAGGCTTGCCTTCTAAGGCTTTGAAAATACCTTCAAGATCTTTTCTCTGGAGGGGAAGTAATTCTTTTAAAGCCTGTAAGTACTGAGCTAATGGCTTTTTTAATTGCTTTTTAATTTTTTCTTTTTCTTTTTCATCATTTTCTGTTTGTAAGCTATCCCTCAAGCTCTTTACTTCCGGAGCAACTAAAATCATTTTTCGAAAAGAAACAATTCTCTCCCCTTCAAAAAACATATGTTCGGTTCTACACAACCCAATACCTTCTGCTCCTAATTCAACTGCTACTTTTGTATCACGAGGTGTATCGGCGTTAGTTCTTACTCCTAGTTTTTTCATCTTAGTAGCCCAGCCCATCAGCACTCCAAACGGGCCACCCATCTTCGGAGATATAGTTTTAATTTTATCTAAGTAAACTGCTCCTTTGGTGCCATTCAAAGAAATAAAATCACCTTCCTTGACAGTTTTGTTACCAACTTTCATTTGCTTTTTACCTTCTTCCATAGTTATATCGCCTGCTCCGGCCACACAACACTTACCCATTCCCCTGGCTACTACAGCCGCGTGGGAAGTCATCCCGCCGCGCGCAGTCAATATCCCTTTTGCCGCATGCATCCCTTTTATATCTTCCGGAGAAGTTTCAACCCGGCACAAGATAACATCTTCCCCGGCTTCCTTTTGTTTTTGGGCATCTTCGGCATTAAACACAGCTTTGCCTACTGCTGCTCCTGGCGATGCCGGCAGTCCTGATTTTGAAAAAAGTTTAGCTTTTTTCTCTTCTTTTTCGTCAAACATCGGATGAAGCAACTGATCTAATTGTTCTGCAGTCACTCGTGATAAAGCCTCTTTTTGCAAGATAAATTTACTTTTTACCATATCTACTGCCATTTTTACTGCAGCCTGGGCTGTCCTTTTGCCAGTTCTGGTTTGCAACATAAAAAGATTTCTACCTTCCATGGTAAATTCAAAATCCTGCATATCTTTATAATGATTTTCTAATTTTTTCCTGACAGCAACTAATTTATTATACATTGTTTTATCATTTTTTTTCATGTCATCAATCGGATGGGGAGTCCTAATCCCGGCAACAACATCTTCACCTTGGGCATTCATTAAATACTCGCCATAAAGTTTATCTTCCCCGGTTGAAGGGTTGCGAGTAAAACCAACCCCTGTGCCTGAATCTTCGCCCATATTCCCAAAAACCATCGCTTGAACATTAACAGCTGTACCTAAAAGCCCTTTAATCCCTTTTATTTCCCGGTAAGCAATAGCTCTTTTGTTGTTCCAGGAGCCAAAAACTGCATTGATTGCCGCCATTAATTGTTTTTTAGGATCTTGAGGGAAACTAGAATTTTTATGTTTTTTATAAACTTTTTTATAACGCTCCACTAATTCTTTTAAATTATCTACATCTAAAGCTACATCGGGCACTGCCTTATTTAAAGCTTCCTGAACCAAAGAATCTACTTTTTTTATCCCTTTCTTTTTTGCAACCTTTCTTTTTACCTCCTCAAGCTGATGTTCGAAAGCACTGTGCGGCACAGCCATCGCCACATCACCAAACATTTGGATAAAACGACGGTATGAATCCCAAGCAAAACGAGGATTGTCGGTAAGCTTTGCCAATCCTTCTACACTTTTATCGTTTAGGCCAAGATTTAAAATAGTATCCATCATCCCGGGCATAGATACTGCAGCACCACTTCTTACCGATACAAGGAGTGGATTATCGTTGTCATTTAATTTCTTGCCCAAATTTTTTTCTAATAATTCTAAATTTTTATCTATTTCCGGCTGAAGCCCTTTGGGGTAATTACGATTATTTTCATAATAATCCTTACAAACTTCTGTTGTTATTGTAAATCCCGGGGGCACCGGTAAGCCAATACTTGACATCTCTGCCAAATTTGCCCCCTTACCCCCTAGCAATTGTTTCATACTTTTGTCTCCGTCTGCTTTTTCCTTGCTGAAAAAATACACATACTTCTTAGCCATTCTCCCTCTCCTCCTTTAATGAATAGATGATTTATAAAATTTTTTAATTTTTTAAATCATAGGACGTAAGTCCGTCTATGAATTAAATCCTTGACATCAAAAATGTCAAGGATTAGTTCACACTTACAATTTAATTTCATTTCATTCATTAAATTGTGTGTTCACTAATAAAATCTAATATTTTATCAATACTAACTCTATCTTGAGCCATAGAATCACGCCTGCGAACAGTTACTTTTTTATCGGTCAAACTGTCTACATCGACAGTTACACAGAAAGGTGTACCCACTTCATCTTGACGCCGATACAACTTACCAATCGAAGCCGTATCATCATAGGTAGCAGGCACTTTGTTTTTTATATCACAAAAAATATTTTTTGCAAGCTTCACCAATTCTTGGTTCTTTTTTAGCAAAGGAAATATTGCAACTTGATATGGGGCAAGATCTGGTTTTAATTTCAATACGGTTCTTTTTCTCCCCTTCACCTCTTCTTCACAAAACGCATCTGAAACAACTGCAAAAAAAGTTCTATCTACTCCGGCTGAAGGTTCAATTACATGAGGAATTATTTTTTCGTTATTTTTTTGATCAAAATAACTAAGGTCTTTTTTACTTTCCTCTGCATGTTTACGTAAATCATAATCACCGCGATTAGCAATACCTTCCAGTTCAGCCCAACCTCCGCCGGAGGCGGACCCGCTCTTGGCGGGAAAAGGAAAGTTGAATTCAATATCAGTACAAGCTTTGGCATAATGAGCCAGCTCTTCTTCTGAATGTTTACGCAATCTTAAATTTTCTTTATCTAATCCGATATTATTAAGATAAAAATCATAACGTTGTTTTACCCAATAATCATAAAATTTTTCCGAATCTTTCGGTTTAACAAAATATTCAATTTCCATTTGTTCGAATTCTTTCATCCGAAATATAAAACTTCCGGTTGTTACCTCATTACGAAAAGCTTTACCAATTTGGGCAATTCCCAACGGTAATTTCTTGCGGGTTGTATTTAAAACATTTGAAAAATTAACAAAGATTCCTTGCGCGGTTTCCGGACGCAAATATCCAAAATAAGGTTTTTCTTCAGATGCGCTCATATTAGTTTTAAACATCAGATTAAATTTACGCGGCGGGTTCTTTTCCGTATCTATTTCTTTTTTACACTCCGGGCAACGATAAATATTATCTTTTATTTTTTCAATCATATCTAGGCGAAATCTTTTACCGCAGCTTAAGCAATCTACCAAGAGATCTGAAAATCCTTTCAGATGGCCTGATGCCAAAAAAACACCTTCAGACATGATAATGCTTGAATCAAGCCCCACAATATCATCTCTATTTTCTACATATTCTTTCCACCAAATATCTTTAATTTTTTTCTTTAGATTAACCCCCAATGGACCATAATCCCAGATGCTGGATAGCCCTCCATAAATCTGAGAACCACCGAAAATAAAGCCGCGCCGCTTACATAAAGAAATAATTTTTGTTAATTTATCTTCAGCCATAAGCTATAATTATACCCTAAAAATTATATTTTTTAAGGATTTTTTTTAATTGTTAATTATGTTTTTATACGACTTTGGACTTTGGACTTAGGACGTCGGACTATTTCTTCTGCCAAATATATTTTCCTTCTTCTTGATCATAAATTTCAAAATACCATCCGGCAGGAGCTCGCTGGTAATGATCTTTAAAAAATATTTTCTCCACCGCAGAAAGCTGAGCATTGTTTTTATCAGCCGTACTTTGATAAATAATTTTACGGTCTTTATTTTCTTGGGCAATAACCTCTTTTACTTGGTATGGTGTGTCACTTTTTAATAACTTCAAGTATCCATTTCTATTTTCACCAATATAACCTTTCTTAAAATAATTTTCGATTTTTACAGCTCTTTGCTTGCGGCGCTCAATTGCCTCCGACAAACTATCGGCTGCATACGCGGCCGAAATACCCCAGATAGAATTCATTTCGGCTTCATCATCGCCATAGATTTGGTCTTCAATTGATTCTGCTTCTTTTACCACATGTTGATAAACATCCAGGCGCATATTAATATCTACTTTAATCGGCTTTTTTGTTTCCACCGACACCCTTGCACAACCAAACAAAACAACTACAGCTAAAAATATACCTAATTTCTTCATTTTTTACCTCCTCATTGAAAATGCAATTATTTAGCGAATACATCATGTAACTTAATGATTATATTTCTTTCTCCCGATATTTTTGAACTAAAATTTGCCCTAAAGATGATATCCTCATTATCAAGCCTAGCCGTAATCTTTCCTTTATCATATTGGTAATTTTTTAAATTGTCAAGAAGGTAAAGATAAGACTCCTTATCAACCCTATTTTTGAGAAAATCCAAGGCAGTTTCTTTTTGCAGATTAATTGCACCGTCTCGCAGGTTGTTGATATCTAAAGAAAAATCATCGATTTTATTGCCCGTAAAGCAAACTTTAGCCTTGCCGCTAAACTCCCCCATAAGCGATATATCTTTTTTATCAGCAAATAAATAAACGACGTTTTTTAATGCTATATCTTCTACCGCAACCACAACACAAACATTATCGGAATTAGAAAAATCAATAAATCCCGATATCAGAGCAGAATCATTAACGAAATTAGCCTGAAAATTATAAAAGTTTAACCGCTTACCCTGAAGCTCAAAAATTAAATTAATATTTTTTATTGCTTTATTATCAATAATTAAATTACCTATTTTTAAATAGTTTGGCTTTAATTGTAAGGGAAACTCAATTTCATATTCAAACTCTAAGTTTTTTACATTAATTTCAAAATTTTCTTTACTTAAATTGACTTTTTCCAGAGAAAGTTTTTTAAACCCTATATCCAAATTCTCCCATAAGCTCTCAACTGCAAAATTAGTTTTTAAATAATACTTGAGTGCTTCTTTTACTATTATATTTTTACTAAAAAAAACAACTGTAATAATCAAAAATAAAAATACAAGGATAAATACAAATATTTTTTTCATAATAAGAATGTTTTAGTCTGAGGTAACTGTGCGTATTTCTGCCGGGCTATTGACGATGATTTCCGGGCCGTTGTACTCTCTAATTCTGCCGGAGGCCTCTACTGTTTTGCCCCGATAAAATTCTACCGGATTTATGCCTTTTTTCCGGAAATAATCTAAGGTGTTATTGAAAATCACCACCGTAAAATCTGTTTTATAATTGGGGCCAAAATTGAGATATGTACATTTATCTGACTTATAAGTACTTACAACTTTGCCTCTCACAGTGCGGATTTGATGCATATAATTGCCGGCTTGTTGATGGCTTATTGTCTGGTAGGCTCCCCATAACCCTTTCTTTCTCCGGCGGGCTTCTTTCTGTGCTTCAGTTAAAGAATCAACATATTTAATATTAGGAGGGTAAGTATAAAGTACGGCTAGCCCTTCTTCTAATAACTTTCTGTTTATGAAAGTATCGCCGACAAAACAGTAGCCAAGCAGCCTGCCGTAGCGGTCTTTTTTATCCAGATCAAACTCAACTCTGACAACTTTGCCGCCAACTAATCTGCGGTTTAACTCTGTGGCCTGCTCTGCAAAGGGCTGAGGGTCATAAACAAATTGGCCATCTTTTTTTATGCGGGATTCAGGGGTATCAATACCGATATAACGCAAATGCCTTCCGTTTTCTAATATAACTGTATCACCATCTACCACTTCTCTTACTTTTATTTTAGAATAATCGGCAGGATTGCAAGCAGTAACAAAAAGAACTAAAATTATTAAAAATTTTCTCACTGTAATTGATCGATTATTTTTTCTTATTTTTTACACAAATTTTACTGCTTTGGACCAAAGCATCTTCAGCTCGATAAGGCGGCTTAAACCCAAGAGACTCAATTTTATCAATGCTATAAACTCTATTTTTTAAAAAAAATTTAATCCGTTTGCCTATAAAAGGAAAATTGCAAAATAAAGGAGTTAAAAAAGAGGGGATAGAAAGAGGAGGCTTTGCTCCAATGCCTTTTGCCATCTTCTCAAATACTTCTTTTGTATTTAACACTTCTTGGTCAGCGACAAAAAATGAATCTTTAAACATATCATTACTTTCTAAAGCAAATACAATCGCCTCAACCACATTCCCGATATAGGCAAGATGCAATTTATGTTTGCCTCTTTCGAATAAAGGAATCATTCTGTATCTTATAAATTTAAGTAACGTCGGTAAAGCATGTGGTTCATCTTCGCCATAAATCATCGGTGGCCTCAAAATAATTACCGGTAACCCCTTGCGGCGATAAATTAAAACTTTTTTTTCCGCTTCCAATTTTGACTGGCCGTAAATATTGGTTGCCGCATGCGGTAAATCTTCTCTCAGGGGTATTTCTGGATTACCGCTTACAACCGCAACTGAACTCAAATAAATGAGCCTTTCTATCCCTAATTCTACCCCCAACTTACAAATATTTTCAGTTCCAACAATATTTATTTTATCAAAAATTTTTTTCTTTTTTGCCTCCACGGCAGCCGCACAATGAATTATAATATCGATCGGCAATTTAGTTAATTTTTTCAGTTCTCTCCATTTGCTAATATCAGCTTTTATTAGCTTTATATTTTTTTCTTTTAACTTTTTTGCCTTTTCCGGAAAACGGCTCAGAGCAATTATTGAACAATTGTCTAATTGAATCAGCTTATCCACTAAATGCCTGCCAACAAAACCAGTTGCTCCGGTAACAAGAACAGTTCTTTTTTTAGTGTTGTTAGCCATTCTCTTTAGTAATTGCTTTAATTTTTTTATCTCTTTGGCCTAAAATTTCATTTACCTTATCTAAATCTTTAGTTGATAACCTCCACCCCATACTGCCTAAATTTTCTTTTATCTGCTCCGGCTTCCTTGAACCCACTATACTTGAAGTAATACCACTTTGAGAAAAATTCCAATTTATTACCAGCTGGGTCAGAGTTTTATTATAACTAGAAGCAATTTTTTCTATTTCTTTTAAGGTTTTTTTATTTATCGAAAAATAAGGTTCCTTAAAATGAAATGATTTTAGTTTGCGATTTCTATCCGCGGGGATATCAGTATTGGTTAAGAAAAATTTACCGGTAAGCAACCCGCTATACAGAGGTGCATAACTGATAATTGCAATATCATTTTTTTCACAAAAAGGAACGATTTCCGGCTCAATATCCCGCTTAAACATACTATACTCCGGCTGTAAGCTATCTAGCGGGCAATGTTTTAAAAATTTCTGCATCTGCTCGACTGAATAATTGCTTACCCCCACTGCTTTAGTTACCCCTTTTTGCTTTAACTTATACATGGTTTTTGCAATTTCTGCAATTGGAGTATCCGGGTCCGGCCAATGAACTTGATAAAGGTCAAAATAATCAGTTTGCAAACGCTTGCGTGATAAATCAACTTCTGCCAGCATTCGTTTTTGACTCAAGTTATGCAAAATATTCGGCCCTTGCCAATCGAGGCCTAATTTAGTGGCCAGGACTACTTTTTGCCGCAATTTATGCTTCCTCAAAAAATCACCAATCACTTTTTCGGAACGGCCCCGCCCGTAAACTGGAGCAGTATCAATCATTGTTATCCCTTCTTTAATCGCTAAATCAAGGACTTCGGTTGAGTTTTTATCTTCTTGCGGCCCCCACCAAACATCCCCGCCAAAAGCCCAGGTACCTAAAGTTACCGGTGAAATCGGCAGATCAACATTATTGATTTTTCTCTGATCCATAATCCTCCTCGATAAAGTTTTATTATAGAATAAAGCTTAGAAATTACAAGGAAAGGTTAATTGGGTAGGTTTACTCTGAATCTATTAATTCTTGTTGGCAATACTCAAGAAGGTCTTTTTCTCTTTTTTGGCCTAACTTTGACCAGCCGTAAACAATTGTTCCGATTGTATCTGAAATTTTTAGGCAATGAGTATCAAAAGCTAAATCTTCCGGGATATCATCGCCACCGATATAAGACCAGCGCTTGCCGTGAATTTCTGCCAAGTGGATAACTACGCCAAACTCATTAGCTACTCTTTTGGCAACTTGTTTAAATTTTTCTTTTATTTTTTTTTCCATCGTATTTAATTAATCAAATGCTCTTAATTTGACTTAGGACATAGGACTTAGGACATAGTACTAAAAGTAAAGGTCTCTCTCACCCGCTTTTATCCTACCATAAAAATTAATAAACTTCTCATAAATTTTTGGATTTTTTTCTTTTACCTCTTTTATTTCTTTATCTATAACTTTTTGACCAACTTCTTTAGTTTCTGGACTTGCAAAATCATAAAGCCATTCACGAAATGTTAAAACTGCATTCAGTTTACAAAACTTTCCTTCTTCCCCACTCTTTAATAAATCCATAATACACTTACCCGTTCTGCCACAACGGTATCCGGCGGTACAAAATGAGGTTATAAAACCTAATTGAGCAAACTCGCGGATCACTTCATCCAGGCTTCGGGTATCTCCTAACAAAAATTGTTGCTTATTGCTTTCTTGAGTTTGGGTGACTTCGCTGTAGCCACCGATACCAATTCGGCTTGAGGCGTCAGTTTGAGTAACCCCTAAGGTCAAAGAATCCTCTCTTATTTTCGGGGTTTCTCTGGCAGTAATAATCATCCCGGCATAAGGCACAGCCAGCCTAATTATAGTAATTAGTTTTTCGAAATCATTATCGCTTACTTGAAAATTTGAATTATGGGTGAAGGGTGAATTGTCTGCCGGCTCTAGCCGTGGAAATGAAATAGTATGAGGTCCTATGCCAAATTTATTTTCTAATTCATGAGAATGTGCCACCAACCCCATAACCTCAAACCTCCAATCATAAAGTCCGAAAAGAGCCCCAATTCCTACATCATCGATTCCGGCTTCAAACGCCCGGTGCATACAATAAAGGCGCCAATCATAATTACCCTTAATCGTGCCCTTAGGATGAAGCTTCCGGTAAGTACCGCGATGATAGGTTTCCTGAAAGACCTGATAGGTACCTATACCCACCTTGTGCAGCCTCCGTAAATCAGCAATTTCAAACGGAGGTGCATTTACATTAACTCTTCTGATTTGGCCAAAACCATTCTTTGTTTTTTCTTTTACCGAATAAATAGCCTGGATGCTTTTTTCTATATAATCTACATCGTTAAAGGGGTGTTCCCCGTAGACTACAATCAAGCGTTTGTGCCCGATTCTTCCGGCTAAAACTTTTATATCAGAGAGAATTTCATCTGTCTTTAAAACTTTACGCCGGACATTTTTATTGGATTTACGAAACCCGCAATAAAGGCAGTCGTTGACACAGAAATTTCCTAAATAAAGAGGTGCAAAGGTAACGATTCGGTTATCATAAACTTTCTTTTTTATCTTAAAAGCCGCCTCCTCCATCAAAGAAAGCAACTCTTTATCCTCTACCGCTAAAAGAACAGCAGTTTCATCTAAGCTTAAAGTCTCAATACTTAAAGACTTCGCTAAAATATCTTTTACTAGCAAAGGATCTGGCTTGGCTTCTTTTAATCTTTTATTAATTAAACTTGTATCGATGAAATTCTTACCTTGAAAAAGATATTTTTCAATCTCACTTGGCTTTATCCGAGAGTTAATAAAAGATTTGTATTTTTTTGTTTTTATATCCATTAGCCCTTTATATATTTTTTTTCTTTGCAGAAAAATATTAAACTTTCCAGCTCACATGCCATATCCACGTTAGAAACCGATACATTTTCCGGGACATTTAAGACAACAGGAGCAAAATTCAAAATACCCTTTATCCCAAGCGAAACTAATTTATCAACTACACTTTGTGCTGCCTCAGGAGGAGTTGATACAATAGCAAGCTTTATCTGATGTTTTTTAGCTATTCTTGCTAAATCTTTTAAATCATAAATTTTTACACCTTTTTTAGACTTTCCGATCTTTTCTTTATCTGTATCAAACGCATAAGATATATTTATATTAAAACGTGAAAAGCCTTCAAAAGACAAAAGTGCTTGGCCCAATCTTCCTACCCCAACTAATATGATTTTCCATTCCTGATTTATCCCTAAAATTTTTTCGATTTCTTTTATTAATCTATCTACTCTGTAACCTACCCCTCTTTTTCCAAACTCACCAAAAAAAGATAAGTCCTTGCGAAATTGAAACGGAGAAACTTTTAAAAGCTGAGTAATCTTATCAGATGAAATAACTTCTACTCCTTTTTCTTTTAGCTTCCGTAGATTCCTTAAATATAGGCTGAGCCGTTTTATAGTTTCTTCACAAATTGTATTATTTCTCATTTATCCAACTCCTAAATCAGTAGGGGCCCTGCCTAAAGATTTTAATAAACTTATAGCCTCAGCTATCTGTACAGGGACTGAAACTTTAGTATAAGCTTTATCCGGGTAAATAGAATAATCTTTGCGGAATTGAGGCGGCGTCACATTAAGCATCAATGAATTAGCCCCTGAAAGCATTCCTTTTTTGCGCGCATCTTTATCCAAAGTTTCAAAAGCAGTAGTTACCAATATCCTTGCATTTTCTGGATCGATAAACCTAGCCAGAGCCAAAACCTTTAGCACTTTTTTAGCGTGAGGCGGCGGAGAATCTGCCAAAGGAGTATTGGGATGCGGCAGGAACGGCCCGAAAGAATACATCTGAGCCCGCAAAGACTTTGCTAAATAAATATCATTTATTATATCCTCATCCGTCTGGCCGGGAAGGCCAATTAAGGCGCCGGTCATAATCAGATAGCCTAAATCAGCAGCTTTTTTTATATGTAAAAGACGCGTATTAAGCTCCCGGCCCGGATGAAGGCGAGAGAAAAGCTCAGGGTTTGAAGTCTCAAAACGAAGAAGCAGCCCCCTTGCTCCAGCCTCATAAAGCCTTTTTAACCCTTTTTCGGCCAGCTCGCCAAA
>CAZSDJ010000025.1:0-13545 GCA_964605645.1 uncultured Planctomycetia bacterium | reverse complement strand
CGCCAAAACTTATACAAATCAAAACCGGAACTTCTTTCTTTATGGCTTTTATTACCTCCTCAAGGGTATCTATGCTTAAATCCGGATCCTCTCCGCTTTGTAAAACTAACGCTCCAAACCTATATTTTTTTACAACCTCAACTGCAGTCCTGACTATCTCATCGGGGCTCATCCGGTAACGGTTTATGGCCCGGTTATAGTTAGATATGCCACAATATTGGCAAGGCTTGCGGCAATAGTTAGAAACCTCAATTATCCCATGAACGCAACAGGAATTTTTATGAAACTTCTGGCGCAGATAATTTGCTGCTTTAAAAAACATCTCCAACTCAGCGGGGCTTTCTAAACTAAACAGGTACAAAAGTTCTTTCTGAGTTAATTTAATACCTTCAAAACTTTTATCCAAGATAAGTTGCAGCTTCTTAGAAATATTTTTATTTCCTAAATTTAAGTTAGAAAGCCTTAAATCAATGCCTTGGAGCTGAAAAAAAAGCTGGCTCCAAGCCGAAAGAACCTCCTTTGCCTCGAAGGCCGGCACCTTTCTAATCACAAAACCGCCTTGGGCCATTATGTAGTCTCCGATTTGGAGGCTGTAAAATTCATTAATTGCCTTTTTGGTCTGGCCGAAATAATCAACCAAAACAAATTTATCTTCTATTTTTTTTACTTTTCCAGGAATTGCGTAACACATATTACTCTATATCAAAAGAAACTATCTCAACTCGCGAAGCAGGAAAAAAAGTAAGCTCTAACTCTGCCCCTTCGCATTCTGTTCCTTTAGCTAAAAGAGAAAAAGTTCTCTTAAAAGAATCTTGGTTTGTGCCGATAAAATCTCCCACCTTAAGCCTGATTTTAGATACTTCTTTGGCGCCTTCCTTTTTTGCATGCTCGCAAATCCCTTTTATTACCGGCTGAATTAAATGTGTCTCATGCATAACTGGCCTCCTTTAACCAATTTTTAATCTTTGCCAAAGTATTCTTTACAGGCAGAGAAAGGCCTTCGCCGAAAGAAACATCCTGCGGCTGGACAGCCAAAAAATAAATATTAGCCTTAATTTGGCTCTTAATATAATCAATAAACATACCCGGTGAAATATCATGGGTAGTAAACCCTACCTTAGCAATTTCATCAGCCTTAAGCAATTGATAAGTTCCGGCAGCTTTTCCTAAATGCAGCGCATCAACTATTAAAATTGTATCCGGTTTTTCTTTTATGATTTTGCCGGTAAAACTTTCCGGAGAACTGCCTGTATTAATACATACTATATTTTTATTTTCAATATCTTTTAATTTCCCGATAAGTTCGGGGCCAAGGCCATCATCACCACGAAGTATATTTCCAACTCCAACTAAAATAGTTTTCCCTTTAATTATCTGAACGAATGGATTATTCATTTTATTTTCACCCCGTTAGAAAACATAGTTCTCTAACGGGGTTTACTCTTCTCTAGTAAGGGTGGTCTTCCTTCGGCAAGAAGCACAAAGTATTTTAACTCTATCCGAACGCCCCTGGTTCTTCAAGGCTGAAGCGATATTTTCATCTACTACCCCCAAACTCTTAAGACGGGAAAGATAAAGCGTAGGATTCGAATAAGCAAGCTCTCCAATTCTCTGAGCAATCCAGCTAAGGTGATCATGACAAGTTATAGGCTTACCGCATATCTGGCAAAGCTGCAGTTCTTTTTCGATAGTCTCATATGACTCTTTTTTTCTATCGAAAAAAGATAGCTCCCACTCATCAGATAACTTAATACCTTCATGATCAGCAATGCAGGCAGCCTCACACTGTCCACAAAATATACAAGTATCTGTATAATGAACCATAATTCGGCGCGGTTTGCCTTGGCCGTCTGTAATATCAATATGGCCGATAGCCTCTACCGGACACACCTCTTGGCAGGCAAGGCAGCCTACACATTTATCTTGATTGAACTTTGGCTGGCCCCGGAAATTTTTATGAGGCTTGTGGCTGATTTTAGGAAACCTGGAAGTATAAGGCCCTTTTATTAATGCCTTAATTGCTTCTTTTAGTTCTCTTAATTTTGGTAACTTCACTTTAGGCAACCCCCAAATTCCAATTATTTCTCTCCTTCTCTGTCTTGGGCATACTGGTCTAAGACTGTCCCTTTATAAGGTTTGATTCCGCAACGGTGTGCGCCTCTGGCTATGGCATGGGCCGCTACCGGAGCAGTCAATATCAGAAAAACTATACACAAAAGAGCTTTCATCCCTGCGGCTGTAGGGCCTACAATCAGAAAGGTACCAAAAAGAATACTACAGGTACCTAAAGTCACACATTTGGTTGAGGCCTGAAGCCGGCTATATACATCGGGAAGCCGCACCAACCCTAGACAACCAAATATATCAAAAGCTAAACCTACACTAATAAATATTAATCCAACTATATCAACAACCATAACCTTCCTTTAGGTATATCTGTGTGCATCTGTATTTATCTCTGTTAATCTGTGTATTACTCTTCAAATCCTTTCCCCTCTAGATACTTAGAAAGAGCTAAGGTGCTGATAAAACTCTGCAGGGCCCAGGCTATCCCAATATCAATATACCAAGACCTTCCTGTAGAAATTGTTAAAACCGCACACAAACCCACAATCATAATCCCTAAGATATCTATAGCAACTATCCTATCAGCTCCGGTAGGGCCTCTTACTATCCGGTAAAGTGAAAGTAAAGCTCCCAGAATAAGAATATATAAAGCCCGGCCCAGAAAACCTAAATAAGGCAAATTCGGATAAAAAAGAAAAGGCAAGGGCCGAATTAGTATCAAAACAACCACAATTACTAAAATCACAGCCCCCACTGTCCACCTTACGGTTTTATTCATCATAAGCTCCTGATTAAATGATTTTAATCTGTGTAATCTTTTCTTAAATCTCTGTAATCAAACATCTTCTAGCTATTTCGCAGGAAGATGCCTATTCAAAAATCCTTTTTAAAATTTTCTCAAATCTTTCCACTATTATTTTAGTCGCTTCCTGGCTTTTTTTTGTCTTTACGTCAATCCAATGCACATACAAGAAACCTTCATCTTTGTCAATATCAACAATTAAAGTTCCCGGGGTAAGGGTAATTGAATTAGCAAGAAAGGTGAGGCCGGTATCTGACCTCAGAGTAGTCTTTACCTTCACAATCCCCGGTTTTATCGGCAACTTAGGATGCAGAACCCGGTAAGCAACATCAATGTTTGCCTTAAGGCACTGCCACAAAAATACCGGAATATAATGGACAAAAAAGTACCAGTATCTTTGCGGATTCTTGAGAAGATGGGGCCGCTCAAGAAAAAGGTCGCCGGTCATAAAAGCTACAAGCCCTGAGGCAAAAACCCCTACCAAAAGATGCTGCCAATCCGGCACCCAGTTTAGAAGCGACCAGGCAATAAATGCTACAATAAATAAAACTACCTTCTTCACTTTCTTACCTCTTTAAGAACTTTCTGGCTGTAAGCCCTGCCTTCAAGTAAAGAGCCGGAAGCCTTTTTTAGAAAAACTTTTTTAACTTGCGGGACAAACAAAAGCCCCCCGACTATGCAGATAATTGCAAGTGCGTTCATTGAAATTCTCATATATACAGGAACTTCTTTAACTTTACTCAAACTTTCTTTTAGCCGGCCGAAGAAACCGTATTTCATTACCTTCATAAAAGAAGCAAGAGTCAAAATACTGGCCAAAACTGCACAAAAAGCGTAGCCAAACCTCCCGGCCTGAACTGCTGCAATAATTATAATCAGCTTGCTCCAGAACCCGTTAAAAGGGGGGACTCCGGCGATAGACATAGAGGCAACTAAAGTAGTTCTTCCGGTGGTAGGCATTCTTTCCATCAGCCCGCCCATCTTATTCAAATCCCTGGTGCCTGTAGCATATTCTAGAGAACCGGAATTTAAAAACAGGAGGGATTTAAATACAGAGTGGTTAAAAAGATGAAAAAGGCCTCCAATTATCCCTAAGGGGGTACCCAAGCCAATGCCTAAAATAACATAGCCGATCTGGCTTATTGAATGATACGCCAACAAGCGCTTGAGATCCCATTGGCCGATAGCTAAAAACACCCCAATGAGCATTGATAAGGCCCCTAAAACTAAAAGGATAGACGAAAGAACAGGGCTTACCCCAATAATATTATAAAAAATACGGCATAAAGCGTATATACCCAAAGACTTAATTAAAACACCCGAAAGCATGGCCGAAATCGGAGCCGGAGCTGAAGGATGGGCATCAGGCAGCCAAGCATGAAAAGGAACCAAGGCAGCTTTTAGGCCAAAACCCATAATAAATAAAACTGTTACCATAGATATAATATTTGAAGGTTCTTTCCCGGATAAAACTTGGGCCATATCAGCCATATTAAGAGTGGAAGTATAACTGTATAAAAATACAATGCCCATCAAAATAAAAAGAGAACCTACCGTGCTCATCACCGCATATTTAAATGCTGCCTCGAGTTCATGCTTTTCTGTACCAAAGGCAACCAAGGCATAACTTGCTACCGAAGCTATCTCTAGATAAACAAAAAGGTTAAACATATCGCCGGTTATTATTACCCCGTTTAAGCCTGCCAGCATCAGAAGAAAAAGGGTATAGAATTTCCATTTGGAAGTAAATTTTTCCATATAATTTATGGCATAAAGAGCGACCAAAAAAGCAATCAGGTTAACTGTAACTAACATAAAAACAGCTAGGCCGTCTAAACAGAAGTTTATTCCTAGCGGCGGCTTCCAACCACCAATACTATATATGATTAGGCCTTTCTGCCGGACAGCCCAGAGGGAAAATAAGGATAAGGCCAAAAGTAAAAAAGTAGTAGTTAGGCCGGCTATATCGGGAAAAATTTTAATTTTTCTTCCTAAAATAGAAGTAAGAAATGCTCCCAGAAGGGCTAAAGCTACAAACAATGGTATTATCTGTGCGCTCATCCTCTCAGCTCCCTAATCTTGGTAATATCAAAAGTCCGGTATTTTTGATAAATCCGCATGGCGATAGCTACAAGTAAAGCAGTAGAAGCTAAACTAATCACAATTGAAGTCAAAACTAAAGCCTGCGGTAAAACGTCTACCATACTTTCTATGGCTGCATCCGCTGAATGCAAAGGTGCGCGCCCTCCTTTCTTGTAAGCCACCAAAATAAAGAGAAGGTTTACTGCGTATTCAGCAATAATTACCCCGACTATAATCTTTATAATATTGCGTTTGCGCAAAATGCAGTAAAGGCCGACACAAAAAAGTAAAAGGCAAAGTAAGTACACTGTCATCTCCGATCTCCTTTTTTGTCCTCTTCATCAAACTCCAGCAAAATAAGAGCAACAAATATCGCAAAAAGGCCTGCTCCCACTTTCAGGCTAATCGCCAAATTAGCAAGGGGGATAGTTCCGGCGCTAAAAAGCTTAAAAGGTTCTCCTTTGGATATAAAATTTAGAAAGAAATAACCGCCGGTAAACCCTAACAAAGCAATAGCTAAAAACATAAAGGCGCCAAAACCTTCCAGAAAAGAGGTAACCGGCCGGGGCAGTTTTTTTAAGGCAGTGTCTTTTCCGTAAGCTAACATCAAATGAATAAAAGAAAGCGCGATTATCACCCCTCCCGGAAATCCGCCGCCGGGGCTGATATGGCCGTGGCTAACAATATAAATTCCGTAAAGAAGAATCAGCCCGACGGTAAGGCGGGTAATGGTTTTGACAATAATTGACATCCCTTGATCGTGTTCTTTACTCATTTTCCTCCTCTAAGCTAGCTTCTTTCTTTCTGCCTACTTTCCGCACCAAGGTCAATACCCCGATTACAGCTGTAAATAATACCGTGGCCTCACCCAAGGTATCATAAGCCCGGTAATCAAGAATAATCGACCCTACTAAATTAGCTGCCCCGGTTTGCTCTAAACCCTCTTTTAGATAAGTGTCTGCTACTCTCAGCAAAGGATTGCCAAAAGGAGGCAGGTCCCTTAATGCATAAGAAGCTGCAAATAAAAAAGCAGTTATGAAAACTAAAGTAATCAAGGTATTAAGAAACCAGCGGCCGGTTGTAGAAAACGGCAAATCCTTCTTTAAAGTTGCTCTGATTAAGATAATTAAGGCTAAAATCTCAACTACAAGTTGAGTGATAGCCACATCCGGCGCTTTAAGAATCAAAAAAGTAATACAAATGCCCAGGCCTACGGCCCCCACCGCAATTACCGAAGAAAGTAAATCTTTGACCTCCACCGCAGCAACTGCTCCAATAATCATAAATATAAGCAAAATATAAAGTTCAATCATAACGGCCTAAATAAAATATAAAAAAGGATTACCATCCCCAAAAGGCACCAAGCCAGATAAGTAGGCAGCACCCCGTTATGAAGATAGGCTAAAACTCTATTGCAGCCAAAGGTCAACTTTTTGCCTACCTCATAGATATCAAATACCTTCTTCTCGGCTAATTTATAGATTAATTTAAGAAAACCGATTTCTTTAATCGTATTATAAAATCCTGTACCGGATTCCCGCATCTGGGGAAATTCTTCTATATCTTCTCCTCCCACAAAAATCTCCGTCTCTTTTGCTTCTCCTGCCTTAGCTATCAGAAAGATAATAAAACCTACTCCGATACCGACAAGAAGCAAAACCGTTGCCAGAGAGGGGCTCCAAATACCAGTAAAGGTAACTTCTTTGCCAATACTGGGCACGATAAAATTCTGCCAAGGGATTTGATAAGCAAATACTCCGAATAAAATACACAACAAAGCCAGTACAGCAGAAGGCAGCCACATCAAAGCTCCGATTTCGTCTCGGCTTGTTTTCGTTTTATATTTCTTCAAAGGCTGGCCTAAAAACACGGCATGGATTAGTTTCATAAAACTAGCTAAAGTAAGGACACTTCCAAACATAGCTGCTGTCAGCCAAATAATCCACAGGCTACCGCCTGCCTTAGCAGTCTCAATTACCCCTTGATAGACTGCCCATTTGGAGAAAAACCCGTTAAAAGGCGGAACTCCTGAAATAGAAAAAGAAGTAACTAAAAAAATAATAAAAGTAAGGGGCATAAATTTAGCAAAACCGCCTAACTCCTCTAGGTTAGTTGTCCCGGCTTTTTTCTCAACTGCTCCTGCCGAAAAGAACAGGCAGGATTTATAGATTGCATGGTTTAACATATGAAACAAGCCGCCGGCAATACCTAAAAGAGTTCCGGTGCCGATGCCTAATACCATATACCCCACCTGGCTTACTGCATGGTATCCAAGCAGCCTTTTTAGGTCACGTTGAACCAATGCCATCATAACTGCCGCCACAATAGTAAAACTGCCGGCAGCCATCAATAATGTATTCAGCGCAGAACTCATCTTAAAAATATCCAAAGACATTCTGGTTAAAAAATAAATTCCTAATAACTTATCTAAAGAAGCCGGCAAAAATGCAGTTACCGGCACAGGTGCATCTTCGGCGGTATCCGGAACCCAGCTGTGAAAAGGCATTGCCCCGGCTTTAGCAAAAGCGCCCACCGCTAAAAAAATATAGGCAAAAATAGCTGATTTTGAATTTAGGGCCAGTGCCTCTACATCCATCGAAAAGCTATGGGAAAGATGCCAAATGAGAGCAACTCCCAAAAGCATCAAGGCGTCTGTTCCGCCAATAATTATAAAACTCTTTTTAGCAGTACTAGAGGTGCGTTTTTTACTGCCAAAACTAATAAGTAAATATAAAAGAAGCCCTAAGAATCCCCAGAAGACTATAAATAAGATGAAGTTATTAGAAAAAATTGCTCCCAGCGAAGCCGCCAAAGTCAAGAAAAGATAAAAATAATAACTGGCTAGTTTTCTCTCACCCCGCATAAACCCTAAAGAATAAATACAGGTAAGCAGGAAAAAAAAGCAAGCAAACCCTCCTATAAATAAAGATAAGCTGTCAAATTTAAAAAGGTTTTCTGTTAAATTCATCTTTTCCCCATTCTTTTCCTTATTTTTTCAGTTTTCTCCTGAGAAAGTTTAACCAGCTGCCGGCCGGTATAAAGCTTATCCCCCTTATGGGTCCTTACTGCCATCCTTTCTGTACAGCAGTAACAAGGGTCAATAGCGGCTAAAATAATAGTGGCATCAGAGATAGTCTCACCTGCAACCGTGGCTTTATAAGTCGGAAGATTCATAAAAGTGGGAGCCCTCACTTTATGGCGGGCCGGCCTGTTTGTACCGTCGCTTCTTACATAGTGAAAACATTCCCCCCGCGGGGCTTCGTGGGTGCCGATTCCTTCTCCCGGAGCAATATTTTTTGGCTTGGCATCAATTTCGCCTGCCGGTAAATTATTCAGGCACGCTTTCATTATCTTTATTGATTCAAACACCTCCAGTATCCGCACGATTACCTTAGCGTAGACATCGCCTTCTTTGGTAGTAATCATATTCCAATCTATTTTATCATAGGCCCCGTAAGGAACATCTTTTCTAACATCCTTTGCTACCCCAGAGGCTCGCGCCGTAGGCCCCAGGGCGCAGAAATTTATAGCATCTTCTTTGCTAAGTATGCCAATTCCTTTAGTCCTGGCATGCAGGACCGGATCATCTTCAACTGCCTTTTTTAACATCACAAGGGTAGGAACTATAGAATCCAGTTTCTTAATTACCGGCGGGATATCTTCCGGTTTTATATCTCTTCTTACTCCGCCGGGTTTAAACATTGCGTAATTGTTTCTGTTTCCGGATAACGCCTCCATTACATCAAGAATTTCTTCCCTCAGCTTCCAAGCCCACATATACACAGTATTATAACCTAAGAAATGGCCGGCCAGTCCGGCCCACAAAAGATGAGAATGAATTCTTTCTCCTTCGGCAATTATAGTCCGTATATATTTTGCTCTCTCAGGAACCTGAATTCCTTCAATATCTTCAACTGCCCGAGTGTAGGCAAAGGGATGGCTGGTAGAACAAATCCCGCAAATTCTTTCAATCACAAAAGTAGACTGGTCAAATGTTTTCATCTCCGAAAGTTTTTCAATTCCCCGGTGATTATAGCCGACTCGGACATCAATATCTACAACCCTCTCACCTTCTACGGTGAGGGTAAAAAATTCCGGCTCCTCCTGCAGAGGATGGTACGGCCCGATTGGTACTATTGTCTTAGCCATAAACGCTTTACTCTGTCCCCCTGTCTCTTATTGCCTTTTTATCCCATTCTTTGTAGTCACACCTTAAGGGATAAACACCTTTCGGCCAATCATCTGACAAAAGCAATCTCTCCAGATTGGGATGGCCCCTAAATTTTATCCCCAGCATCTCATGGATTTCTCTTTCAATCCAATTTGCCCCCTCAAATAAAGAAGCAAGGGAATCAATTTCTAAATTAGGCTTGTTTAATTTTACCCGCAAAGAAATCAAAAGGTTAATTTCCTCAATTGTAAAGTGGTAAAGAACCTCCATATGGAGGCGCAAATCAATGCCGGTTGCGATATTAAACCTGGCTTTCTGGGCTTTAAAAATATACTCAGCTATTTTCTTAAGGGATTCTGTTTTTATATCTAAATAAAGGCGAGTCTGTGATTTGTCAAAAATATTGGTAATATCTTGGCTAAACTTATTTTTTAGTTGCTGAATTACTTCTTGTTTATTCATTTTCTCACCTTAGTTTTCTTTACCTTATCTATTAATTTAGTAACTCCGGCAATAATTGCTTCTGGTTTTGGGGGGCATCCCGGAATATAAACATCTACCGGTATAATCTTATCCAAAGGAACCGGGCAGTTATAGCTGTGGATAAACATCCCCCGGGACAGGGAACATTCTCCAATTGCTACTACAAAACAAGGTTTTGAAATCTGCTGATATAATCTTTTGAGCCTGATTACCGACTGCCGGTTGCATGAGCCGGTAACTAATAAGACATCGGCATGCTTTATGCTGGGAGCCAGAAGCATACCAAACCTTTCAATATCAAACCTGGGGGTAAGACAGTCTAATATTTCTATATCACAGTTGTTGCAGCTTCCGGTTGAAAGATGAAACACCCAAGGCGACTTCAATAATGCTTTTAGTTTAAAACTCATAATCCTCTTAATGCCAATATAACTGCTATAACTGCCATTAAAGTTACCGGACCCCAGAAAAACTTAACCGCCTGGTCAATCCTTAAGCGGGGGTTTGTATTTCTAATTACTGTAATCAAGGCTACCAACCCTATATATTTAAGTATCCCGTATAAAAAATGGATTCCGTCAAAACGCAGCCCTCCCATAAAAAGAATCATTACCAAAAAGGGGAGCACAAATAAAAGCATATTTTTAGCAAGTTTATATAAACCCAAACCTATCCCGGAATATTCGATTAAGGGGCCGCCGGTAATTTCGGTTTCTGCCTCCGGAATATCAAAAGGCACCAGTGCCAGTTTTGCCTGAATACATAAAACAATTACTAAAAAAGCTAAGAAGCCGGAGACACTGCCTAAAATTACCCCTTCTTGAGCTTGAAAATTTAAAATTTGGCCTAATTTAAGAGAAAAATCTGATTGGATAACCGGCACCAAAACCGCCAGGATAAAGGGAAGTTCATAACTTAAGATCAATTTCATCTCCCGGGAAGCTCCAATACTGGCTAAAGGGTTTTTGGAGGCAAAGCCGCCCATGATTATGCTTAAAGAAGGTATGACCAACAGGTATAAAGTTACAATAATATCCCCTAAAAATCCTGCCTCCGGCCGGATATTATTTACCCACAAAAGAGTAGAAACTACCATTACGCTAGAAAGTCCTAATATAGGTGAAAAAAGGAAAGTCAGCTTAGAAGCGCCGCGGGGAACCAACGTTTCCTTGCCCATCAGCTTAGCAATATCAAAAAAAGGCTGGAGAAAAGGCGGGCCCACCCGATATTGGACCCGGGCAGTAACTTTCCTGTCCAGCCAGCTGGCGGCAAGCCCTATGGCAGCGGTAAGAAAAAAACCAAAAAATAAAAAATAGAATATATAAACCATCTTAAGCTTTCTCCCTTTCCCAATGAGTTGAATGGACTATTAAGTTATCCCCTACCAGAAAAGTATTCTCATCAAATTCAGAATCTGCCGTTTTTAAGCTTAAAGCCCCGTAAGGGCAAGTTTTTATACATAAAGGCTCATCTTTTTTATCTCTCCTGTTGAGGCAAAAATCACAGCAATGAACTAAAAGGGGGACATTCTCCGGATAAATTGCTCCGTAAGGACAAGCATGGGCGCAGGATTTGCAGCTAATGCAGCGCATATTATGACGGACAAGAAGCTTATCCTTACCTTTTTGCTGTTCCAGCGCCTCCACCGGACAAGCATTTACGCAGTGAGGCTCTTGGCACCTGCGGCAGACCAAAGCATAAGTAGCCAACTCGGCAACAGAGATAATTCCGTTGTTACCGGGCGGCTGTCTGTGAAATAAATAACTGCACTGAATAACACAAAATTCACACTGGCCTGTTGAGCATAGGTCAAGGTCAATATAAAGACGCCTATCTTTACCTTTTTCCATCATTAATCCCAAATATTAGGAAAATCTTTTATCTGGCTATAAGTAAAAACCGGCCCGTCTTGACAGGCGTAGAAAGTACCAATCCGGCAGTGGCCGCACTTTCCAATTCCGCAAGACATATTTTTTTCCATAGAAAGATAGATATTCTCGTCTTTAAAACCCATCTCCAGCAGTTTTTTGGTAACAAATTTCATAGCTACCGGAGGCCCGCAGGCCACAGCAATACCTTGTTTATAATCCATATCCACACTATCTAAAATAGCCGTAACTACCCCTACGTTTCCTTCCCAACTCTCATCAGCTTTATCTACAGTAAGTTCTAAATTTAGGTCACCCCTTTTGGCCCACTTTTCTATTTCTTTTCGGTATAAAAGCTCTTTTGGGATTTTACAGCCGCCTCTAAAAAATAATTTTTTAAACTGGCCGCTTCTCTCAAAAAACTCATACATCAGGCTTCGCAACGGCGCAAGGCCGCAGCCGCCGCCGACAACCAATATTTCTTTATTTTTAAACTCCTCAATAGGGTACCCTTTTCCTAAGGGGCCTCTGGCCCCAATCACATCCCCTTTTTGTAATTTATGAATTGCTTCGGTAACCTTGCCCACTTTCATTACAGTTACCTCCATCTCTTCTTTCTCCGAAGGCCGCGAAGACGGGGTAAAAGGTGCTTCTCCAACCCCCGAGATGGTAAGCTCAATAAACTGGCCGGTTTCAAAACTTATGGGCTCATCAGGCTTAAACCTTATTGTTTTTATAGTCGGAGTCTCAACAATAACTTCTTTAACTTCTGCTCGTATTGGCCTGTATGGATTATCCATCCGTTATCTCCTTCGGCTCCGTCCTTCGAAAATACTCAGGACCTCGCTCAGGACTTCGCTCATTTCATTCGCTTCGCTTTATCCTTTTATTATCTACCAACCGGCGCAATACTTGCCTTATATCTATCTTTGCCGGACAAGCCGAAATACACCGCCCGCAGCCGGTGCAGGCATACACATCGGCTACTTTAGGAAAAAAATCAAATTTTTTAACAAACCTATTCCTCAACCTCATCCAAAGCTTAGGCCGGGGATTTGCACCTCCGGCAACCTTGGCGAAATCTTTAAGCAGGCAGGAATCCCAAATACGCAGGCGCCGCATCTTATCTTTATCTTTCTGGTCATACAACAAAAAACAGTGGCAGGTAGGACAAATTACATTACAAGCTCCGCATTCCACACAAGTTTTTGCCTCATCTTCCCAAATATCAGAATCATAGCCCGCCTCCATTGCCCCTTCCAGCTCATCTTGATTGGGGATATTATTCTCTTCTATATTTTTCTCAACTTCGCCTCTAACTTTCTGCCTCTGCTTTTTCCTCTGGATAATAAGATTATCGCTAGCTTCCTTAAAAAGCTGAGAATTTTTATCAAAAACTTTCTTTCCTTTCTCTGAGCCAACTTCAACTAAAAAACCGCCCTCTACCTGAGAAAGGTTAATATCGAAATTCTCTTGCGGATAAGGTTTACCCCCCAAGGCTAGGCAGAAACAAGTATCAATTGCACAGCTACAATCAGAAGAAATAATTAAGTTTTCCCGCCGTCTTTTTATGTAGAAGGGATCCGGATAATCATGGTTTAGAAATATATGATCCTGAATTTTAAATCCTTTAAGGTCGCAAGCTTTAACTCCGACCGTACAAAAAGGCTTATCTTGAGGTTCAACTACATCCGGCTTAAAATCTTCGGCTACTGTTTGACGCGCCTGGTTAAAGAAAGATTTAAGAGGCTCAAAAGCCCTGGCCTCTCCTATTAGGATCTCGTTGTCTGGCCCGGTATATTTCTTATAAAAACGTTGGTTGTCCTTCTTTACCGGAACATAAACATTATAACCCCTTTCTAGATTACTCAGCAACCTTATGAAATTTTTGCCGGAAAGGTAATACATAAAATTTAATTTAAAATCCTTTAGGATTAACTTAATTTGTGAATGAAATCACAATCTTAGAAAAAATAGTAGCACAGAAAAATAAGTTTGTCAAATCTTTTGTAAAAAAGGTAACGTCAAGCATTTTGTGTAAGTTCTCTCACATCTTCTTTTTTTAGTTGATT
>CAZSDJ010000024.1:24994-25985 GCA_964605645.1 uncultured Planctomycetia bacterium | reverse complement strand
GAGGTTGAAATTTATGAAAGCTAAAGATTTTGATAAAAAATTTGAAGAAGGAAAAGATATATCTAAATATCTAAAAATGTCAAAAGCCAGAAGGCCTAAACAAGAACAGAAAAGAGTAAATGTTGATTTTCCTTTGTGGATGCTGCACTTTTTAGACAGAGAAGCCAAGCGTCTTGGTGTTCCTCGTCAATCCATTATCAAAGTATGGGTGGCAGAAAGATTAGAGAGAGTTAATCATAATTAGATTCTAACAACTCATTCGAGCTGACCCTTGACAGGCGCGCTTTATGAAACCAATCGGTTGTCAAGGGCAGCTCAATTCGAATGTTAACTATATAAAAAAATAGAAAATAATCCTTGACAATGAATATACATTAGATATACAATGAATTATGATTATTTGGGATGACAAAAAAAATATTAAATTACAAATTGAACGTAATATTTCATTTGAAGAAATAGCAGATATAATATTATGCAAACAATATCTAGATATCTTGGAACATCCTGCAAAAAAGAATCAAAATATATTTGTAATAGAATTAAATAAGTATATTTATGCCGTTCCGTTTGTCATAGATAAAAATTCAAATATTATTTTAAAAACAGCTTATCCTAGTAGAAAATTACAGAAAAAATATCAAGGAGGAGAAGATGAAAAAAAGAAAAAAATTAAATAAATTTGAAAAGGCAATTGAAAAAGACATATTGACTTATAAACCAGTTTCAGCAAAAAAACACAACAAAATAAAAGATATTATAAAGAAGGCAAATGAAAAAAAGAATATAAGCCTACGGGTTAACAATCAGGATTTAAAACTTATAAAATTACGTGCTGAAAAAGAAGGTATTCCTTATCAAACTTTAATCTCTAGTATATTGCATAAATTCATAACAGATCAGTTGCTTGAACAAGAAGAAATCGCTAAAAGCATTCAACTGATTAAATTTAATAGTTAACAATTCATTCGAGCTGACCATACTTCGCCGC
>CAZSDJ010000024.1:0-24894 GCA_964605645.1 uncultured Planctomycetia bacterium | reverse complement strand
TAACGGAGATTTTCAAAGAAGTATGGCTTCGTATGGCAGCTCAATTCGAATGTTAGAAGTAAGAAAGAATTAAAATTGGAGGAATATGAAAAAAAAGACTAGCTTAATTTTAGTAATAATACTTTTAATGAGTTTAAATTTTTCTCCCTTATATGCCCAGAATTTGAATCAGCAACTGATAGAAGCAGCAAAGCAAGGAGATACTGTGACGATAAACGAACTGTTAGCTAAAGGCGCAGATGTCAATGCTAGCAACAAATATGGTATGTCAGCTTTAATGCTTGCAGCGTATAGCGGCAACACAGAAGTCGTAAAGATTCTGTTAGTAAACAGGCCAGATATTAATACTAGAGACAACTATGGTAATACAGCCCTAACGCTTGCAGCGAAACAAGGCGATATCAAGATAGTAAAAAATCTATTAGCTCAAGGTGCCAATGTTAACACAAGCAATGAAACAGGTGCAACAGCTTTGATGCTCGCGACAGGAAATGGCCATATTGAAATTACAAGGCTTCTGCTAGACAATGGTGCAAATGTTAATACCAAAACAAAAATAGGAACTGCCTTAATGGCAACAGCAATAAATGATCACTCCGAAGTTGCAGAAATTTTGCTGGTCCATGGAGCTGATGCAAATGCCAAAGATAAAAAAAAGTGGGACAACAGCCTTAATGATTGCGGCGTTGAAGGATCATGCCACAACTGTAAAAACTTTAATAGCTAATGGTGCTGATATTAACGCCAGAGACAAAGATGGATTCACTGCCTTAATGGGTGCTGCAAAAAATGGATGCACAACAGCTGTTGAAACTTTAATAAACAATAATGCTAACGTTAATGCCAAAAAACAAATATGGGCTAACAGCCTTGGTGTATGCAGTGAAGAATGAAGATGCCGAAACTGCAAAAATTTTAATAGCTAATGGCGCTGATATAAATACCAAAGACAGAAACGATATGACAAACTTGATGGTTTCAGCAGCAAAAGGCGATATTAACACTGTGAGGTTTTTATTGGCAAATGGCGCAGATGTCAATGCTACCAATAAAGTTGGGATTACACCGCTAATATATGCAGCAAGGAAGGGCTATCCGGAAATTGTAAAAGTTCTGTTAAGCAAAGGCGCTAACATAAATGTTAAAATTAACAGTGGTGAAACAGCCTTAATGCTTGCGGCATGGGCGGGCCATACCAAAACTGTAGAAGTTTTACTAGCTAATGGTGCAAACGTACATGTTAAAGATAGATTGCAAAGAACAGCTTTGATGGGTGCAAAACAGAAAGGCTATCCCGAAATTATACACTTATTAAAGAAGGCTGGTGCAAAGGAATAGTTGAAAAATAAATTAAAACACATAACGACTCGTTCCAGCGAGACCTCGTCATGCCGCTAAACGGCATGACGGACCGCTGAGCTCATATGTTAGGTAAAATATAAATAAAGTGTTACTTTATTTCTTAATATAAAAGGAGGTACGGTGAAAAAAAAGATTACTTTTGTTTTAATGTTAGGACTTTTGGTAAATCTAATTTCTATTTCTTGTTATTCAAAAAACTGGGATCAGCAATTAATAAATACTGCAAAACAAGGCGATAGCAAAACTGTAAAAATTGCACTTAATAATGGCGCAAACATTAACACCAAAGATAAATATGGTGCTACAGCTTTAATGTACGCCACTACAAAAGATTATGCTGAAATTGTACATATTTTGTTGGCTAATGGTGCTAATGTTAACATCAAAGACAATAAAGGGGCAACAGCTTTGATGGGGGCGATAGTTATCGGCAATTATAATTTTGTGGAGACTTTATTAGCTAATGGTGCTAATGTAAACACAAAAACTAAATCTGGAGGGACAGCATTAATGGCGGCAGCGATGAATGGTAACCCCAAAATAATAAAGATTCTGTTAGCGCACGGTGCAGATGTTAATATAAAAGAAGATAAATATGGTTGGACAGCACTAATAGCAGCAACTGTTAGAATTGATTTTTTGAAATTATTAGAAAATGGATTTGATGTGGATAAAACAAAAATGATACCCGCCGGCGGAAATTACAAAGCAGTAAAAATATTATTAAATAATGGGGCTAATGTCAATGCAAAAGATAACCAGGGCAATACACCCTTAATTCTTGCAACTATAAGAAATAACCCCAAAATTGTAAAACTTTTATTGAATGAGGAAGCTAATATTAATGCGAGTGATGATATCAATAACTGGTCAGCATTATTTTTTGCTTTAGGTAATATTGAAATTGTAAAGACCTTATTAGATAGGGGAGCAGAAATTAACTTAAAAGATAAAAAAGGTTATACGCCATTGATATACGCAGCAGCAAAAGGGTATCATGAAACTGTAAAGGTCTTACTAAATAAAGGATCTAATATTAATGCAAAAAATGATGCTGGCTGGACAGCTTTAATGATGGCAGTAGTAGAAAGAAATTCTAAAATTGTAAAAACCTTGTTAAATGAAGGGGCAAATGTTAATGCCAAAGATAAATGGGGAAGAACAGCCTTAATACTGGCAGAAAAAAAAGGATTTACTAAAATAGCAACTTTATTGAAACAAGCGGTGCTAAAGGATAATTAAAAAATAAACCACATAACAATTCATTCGAGCTGACCATACTTCGCCGCTAACGGAGATTTTCAAAGAAGTATGGCTTCGTATGGCAGCTCAATTCGAATGTTATGTTTAAAAATAAATGAAAATAGTTGCCAGAAGGCATACGATGTGATATAGTTTAATTATGGAAACACATTATCGCTGGGATAATGAAAAAAATAAAGTTCTTAAAAAAGTGCGCAGGGTTAGTTTTGAACAAATTACTTTGCATGTTGATAAAGGTGATTTAGTAGATATCATTGAACATCCTAATCGAAAAAAGTATCCTAATCAGAAAATGCTTGTTGTGGATATCAATAAATATATATACTTGGTACCTTTTATTGAAGAAGAAAAAGATATTTATTTTTTAAAAACAATTATGCCTAGCCGCAAGGCAACTAAAAAATATAAGAGGGGTGGAAAATGAAAGATTTAAAACTTAACAAATACGAAAAAGAATTATTAGAATCTTACGAAAGAGGTGAGTGGAAAACCGTTAAGAGTTCAAAAAAAGAAATCAAGCAACATCAAAGATATGCCCGTAATACACTCAAAAAAAACAAGAGGGTAAATATTCGTATATCTTCTAAGGATCTCGAAGATGTCCAAATTAGAGCCTTAGAAGAAGGAATTCCATATCAAACTTTAATTGCAAGCATTATCCATAAGTTTGTTAATGGAAAATTAAAAGAAAAAAACATAACAACTCATTCGAGCTGACCTTTTTGCGCCGCTAACGCGGCTTCAAAAGTAAAAAACCCAAAACCCAGAAATCCAGACGCTTTAAACCAGACGTAAACCAGACGCTTTTGATAACTCTTTTGTTCTCAACAGATTACACAACAAATATAGTAATTTTAGATACTTAGATACTCTTCAGCATTAATTAATTTCAACCAAATATAAGAAGAATTAATCAAAAAGAAAAGGCATTGTTTGCCCAGACGACAGGAGCGTATGCATAAAAATAAAATATTTGTTCTGTAATTTACTGAACTATAAATAGATAGCGAAAGCGTCTGGAAATATGGATTAATTAATTTCAACCAAATATAAGAAGAATTAATCAAAAAGAAAAGGCATTGTTTGCCCAGACGACAGGAGCGTATGCATAAAAATAAAATATTTGTTCTGTAATTTACTGAATTATAAATAGATAGCGAAAGCGTCTGGAAATACTTGACATAACAACATACTTATGTTATATTTTGTTTGGAGGTGAAAAACATGAAAAGGACTACTGTTTATTTAGATGAAGCTTTACACCACGCTCTTCAGTTAAAGGCTATTGAAAGCCACCATTCTGTCTCAGAATTAATAAATAATGCAATAAAGTTTATACTTGCTGAGGATTCTTCAGATATTGAAGCTTACCACAGGCGCAAGAATGAACCATCCATATCCTTTGAAAATGCTCTCAAAAAGCTAAAGGAAAATGGAAAAATATAAGATATTTTTTAAGAAATCCACCCTCAAAGAATTAGAAAAGGTTCCTCAGACAGCTCTTCAGAAAATCATAAAAAAAATCCAAAAACTATCTGACAACTCTAAACCTGTTGGATCACAAAAGCTATCAAATTATAACTTATATCGTATACGCCAAGGCAATTATCGAGTAGCGTATTTTATAGACAACAAAAAACTTGAAATACAAATATTTAAAATCGGCCACAGAAAAAATATATATAAATTCTAACAACTTGCTCCAGCGAGGCCTCATCATACCACTAAACGGCATGACGGGCCGCTGAGCTCATGTATTATAAAAAAAATTTATGCAACTTTTAATAACTAGAATAAATAGAGGAGAAATCAAGATAAAAGAAAAAATTGTAGCATCCATAAACAAAGGCCTAGCCGTATTTACAGGCATTGAATCTAACGATAACGAAACTAATCTAGCTACAGCGGCTAAAAAAATTGCGAATTTGCGGCTTTTTGAAGATAGTTCTGGAAAGCTTTCAAAATCAATTAAAGAAGAAAATTATGGAATTCTCTGTATTCCAAATTTTACTCTCTGTGCTTCAACTGAAAAAGGGAGGCGGCCATCTTTTGAGAAAGCGATGCAACCAGAAAAAGCAAAAAAAATGTTTGCTAAATTCGTACTTTTACTGCAAAATGATATAAGAAATGTAAAGGCCGGTATGTTTGGCGCTGATATGAATATAAAGCTGGAATTAGACGGCCCCGTAAACATAACCCTTAAAACTTGATAAATAGCTAATTACTAATTTCTAATTGACCTAATTAAACCCCAATAATTAAAAAATAATATTTTATTAGAAATTAGTGCAATTACCTGCCGGCAGGCAGGGAGCAATTAGAAATTTATAAATATTATGCATCCTATTCTTTTTAAAATTGGCCCGCTTACAATTTACACTTACGGATTTTTTATATTTCTGGGAGCACTTTTTGGCTATGTTCTGTCTCAGAAAAGAGCCAGGGAAGTAGGGATTGATGGGCAACAATTTTCAAATATATTTTTTTGGACCTTAATCATTGGTTTTATCGGCGCACGCATTGTATATATAATCGTCAACTGGCAATATTTCATAAGTGAACCTTTCGCGATTTTACTGAACCGCAGCGGTTTTGTTTTTTATGGTGGAATAATTTTTGGAATATTTGCTATTTTTCTGTTATCAAAAAAATATAAAATTAGATTCTTAAAAATTACAGACATTTTTGCATTAGTGGTTCCGTTAGCGCATGGTTTTGGCAGAATTGGCTGTTTTTTTTACGGTTGCTGTTATGGCTTGCCCACTCAATCTTGGTTGGGGATTAAATTTCCTTTCAATTCACCAGCCGGCCACTTTGGCCAAAAAATAATTCCAACTCAAATAATTTCAGCCATATTTTTATTTTTACTATTTTTATTTTTATATATAATTCGCAATAAAATATCCAAGCTTGGCAAGCTCACCAGCTATTATCTTTTAATTTATGGGTTTTTTAGATTCAGTATTGAATTTTTTCGCGGTGACCCCCGCGGTTTTTATTTTATTTTTTCAACTTCACAATGGCTATCGTTATTATTAATTGCCGGAGGAATCTCTATTTTAAGGAGGAACACATGAAATCTATAATATTTTCAACTTTGCTGATAGTTTTATTTTTTTTCAGTGCTTGCGTAAATTTTAGCAATATAGTGTCTGCAAAAATTGACAACCCTGAACTAATAACTGAATCCTGCTATCCCGAATATATTAACATCGTGAGGAAAGAACCTGATTCTGAAATTTATAAAAAAATAGGTGAAATCGTTGCCAAAGGTGAAAGCAAAGTTATGATTGAAGATGCCTTGCGAAAAAAAGCTGTTAGTTGGGGGGGGGGCTGATTTGATTTATTTAGCTATAGAACCTGACACTGAAGAAGAAACTGCCGGTTTAACAAAATATTACCAATCTACGACTGCACCGCTATACATGAAATTTGTTACGGCTTTTGTTTACAAAAAAATTGAAGAATAACAGCCTTGATACTCTAAGCTTGAATAAAGCAAATATTTAAGTATAATAGGCTATTATGTTAAAAATAGCCTTATCTCAAATCAATCCAACTGTCGGTGATTTAAAAAATAATTTTAAAAAAATTGCCGCATCAATTAAAAAAGCTAAAACCAGGGGCGCAAATTTTATAATTTTTCCTGAGTTAGCTTTAACTGGCTACCCCCCTGAAGACCTCTTACTAAAGAATCATTTTATCAGCCAAAATTTCTTATTTTTAAAAAAAATTCAAAAAGAAACTACTAGTATAACTGTAGCCGTCGGCTTTGTCGATAAAAATAAATCTGGAACCTATAATAGCTGCGCCATAATTCAAGATAAGAAAATCATTGATATTTACCATAAAATATTTCTCCCAAATTACGGAATATTTGATGAAAAAAGATATTTTACGCCGGGAAAAATTATGCCCATATATGAATTCGGTCAAAAGCGATTCACGGTCACTATCTGCGAAGATATTTGGAAAAAAGAATATCTCGATAAATTAAAAGCAAAAAAATTTGACTTTATAATAAATATCTCTGCTTCACCTTTTAGCATTAATAAAATCAAACATCGCAAACAAATATTGTCGAAGGCCGCTAAAACTACTAGCAGCTTCATTTTCTACTCAAACTTAATCGGAGGCCAAGATGAAGTAGTATTTGATGGAGGAAGTTTAATCTATTCCCCCCAAGGCAAGCCAATAAAACAGGCTAGAAGTTTTTCGGAAGATTTAATTTATCTTAATCTTAACCGGCCAGATAAAAAATCAATCAAAATAAGATCAAAAAAAACCGAAGACATCTACAATGCATTGTGTTTAGGCCTCAAAGACTATCTTCAAAAAAATAATTTTAAAAAAGTTATCTTGGGATTAAGTGGAGGAATAGACTCCGCAGTGACCTTAGCCATTGCTGCTAAAAGCATCGGCTCTAGGAAAGTAGACACTTTGATTATGCCTTCTCGTTTTTCATCAAAAGAAAGCTTAATTGATGCAAAAAAAATCTGTAAAAATCTTAAGGTAAAATTTAATGAAATTGGCATTGATGATATTTTTAAGAGTTTTATTGATAACCTAAAACCATACTTTAAAAATAAAAAGACTGATAGTAGTGAAGAAAATCTTCAGGCAAGAATTCGGGGAAACCTGTTAATGGCATTTTCAAATAAATTTGGCCATTTAGTCGTAACTACGGGCAATAAAAGTGAAATTTCCTGCGGTTACTGCACGCTTTATGGAGATATGGCCGGTGGTTTTAGCATCTTAAAAGATGTTTATAAAACATCCGTTTACCAATTAGCTAATTTTATAAACAAAAAAAGTAAAAAAAATATAATACCCAGATCAATAATAAAAAAAGCCCCTTCAGCTGAACTGAGGCCAAACCAAAAAGATACTGACAGCTTACCAGAATACAATACCCTTGATAAGATATTGCATCTCTACATCGAAAAAAATATGGGAATAAAAGAAATTATAAAGAGAGGATTTTCAAAAAAAATTACCAAAAATATTATAAAAATGGTAGATTCTTCTGAATACAAAAGAAGGCAGGCTCCAATCGGAATAAAAATTAGTGAAAGAGCTTTTGGTAAAGACCGGAGAATGCCCATTACTAATAATTTTAAGGAATAATGGATGGACAATGTTTTTATCGGCCTCGGTTCAAATCTTGGCAACCGGAAAAAGAATTTAGAAACAGCAATTAAAAAAATAAACTTTATTCCGGAAATACAGATAGAAAAAAAATCTTCAATAATTAAAACAAAACCTGATAATGCCCCTGGGCCAAATTATCTAAATTGTATAATAAAAATAAACACTACGTTATCACCAACAGAATTACTTTATCAATTAAACAACATTGAAGAAATTCTAGGCAGAAAACGCATTTTTAAAAATGCACCGCGAACAATTGATTTAGATATATTACTATACGGTAATAAAACGATAAAAACTAAAGAGTTGACTATACCTCATCCCGGAATAAGACTGAGAGAATTTGTTAAAAAATCTTTATTTGAAATTGAACCAGCCTTAGAGGATGAATTTAAATGATTATTACCAAACAAATTAAAGAAGTAAGAAAATTTACAAAAAAGGCAAAAAAAAATAATAAATTAATCGGTTTTGTGCCGACAATGGGAGCTCTTCATCAAGGCCATCTTTCCTTAATTGAAAAAGGGAAAAAAGAATCTGATTACCTGATAGTGACTATTTTTATAAATCCCTTACAATTTGGCCCGAAAGAAGATTTAAAAAGATACCCTCGTAATCTTAGAGAAGACAAAAAAATATTAAATAAAATTGGCGTGGACCTTTTATTTTGTCCGGAAACTGATAAAATGTATGGGAGTAACTTTTCTACTTTCGTTGAAGAAAATAAATTAAGTAAAATTTTGTGCGGAAAAACTCGCCCGAATCACTTTCGGGGGGTTTGTACCGTTGTAGCAAAGTTATTAAATATTGTTTCTCCCGATTTAACTTACTTCGGGCAAAAAGATTATCAACAAGCTTTAATCATAAAAAAAATGGTAGAGGGCCTAAATTTTAATACAAAAATTAAAATTGCACCAATTGTAAGAGGCGAAAACAAACTAGCCTTAAGTTCCCGCAACCTTTACCTTAACAAACAGGAACTTAAAGAAAGCCGATCGATTTTTAGAGCACTGAGCTTGGCTAAAAAAATGATTAAAAACGGCGAAAAACAACCTTCAACAATAATAGCAAAAATGAAAAAAATAATAAATGCTAATTCTACTGCATCGATAGATTATATAGAAATTCGCAAAGCTGAAGATTTAGGTGAAATAAATAAAATCAAAGGAATGGTTTTTATCGGCGTTGCCGCTTATTTTGGTAAAACACGTTTGATAGATAATATTATAATAGGGAGTTACTAATGAAAAAAATAGGGATAGTTGGTTGCGGGGCAATTGGCGGAGAAATAGCTTTATTTATTGATCAAAACTTATCCGCTAAAGCTAAGTTGATAAGTATTGCCGATAAAAATAAATTTGCTGCAAAAGCTTTGAATAAAAAATTATCTAAACCGGCTAGAATAAACAGCCTTAAAAACTTAGTTAAAAAAACTGATCTGATTATTGAAGCTGCTTCACAAGAAGCTGCTCAAGAAACAATAAAAGAAGCCTTAACCCATAAAAAAGATCTAATAATATTGAGTGTCGGTGCTTTAATTAAGAAACCGGATTATTTAAAAAAAATAAAAAACAATAAGATAAATTTGTATATCCCCTCCGGAGCAATTTGCGGAATTGACGGCTTCTGTGCACTATCAAAAGGCAATTTTAAACAAATTAAAATCACAACATCAAAACCGCCGGCTGGATTAATTGGTACTAAATATTTAAAAAAGAAAAATATTAATTTATCAAAAATAATTAAGCCTACTATTGTTTTTTCGGGGACAGTCTCTGAAGCAATTAAATATTTTCCGAAAAATATCAATGTTGCTGCCACCTTAATGCTGGCCTCTAGATTTGATAACGTTCGGGTTGCAATTAAAGTTGATTCTAGAATAAAAAGAAATATCCATAGAATAGAGGCAATAGCCGAAGAAGCTAAAATTAAATTAGAAGTTGAAAATATGCCTTCAAAAACAAATCCGAAAACGAGCGCATTGACAATACTATCTACGCAAGCATTACTGGAAAAAATTTTTTATTCCCTTAAAATTGGCAGCTAAATTAAAGTCCAAAGTCCTAAGTCCAAAGTCAATATTAAAGACATAGGACATAGGACATAGGACATAGGACTAAAAATGTATAATTACATCTCCATAAAAGGAGCCAAAGAACATAATTTACAAAACATAAATGTTAAAATCCCCAAAAATAAGATAACTGTAATTACCGGCCTTTCCGGTTCAGGAAAGTCATCTTTGGCCTTTGATACAATTTATGCAGAAGGACAACGCCGCTATGTAGAAAGCCTCTCTAGCTATGCCAGGCAATTTCTGGAACAACTCCAAAAACCAAATGTTGAGCACATCGAAGGCCTTTCACCGGCAATTGCAATCGAGCAAAAAAAAGCCGGCGGATCATTGCGTTCGATTGTCGCAACTCAAACTGAAATTTATGATTATCTCCGCCTTTTGTATGCCCGAATCGGTACGCCGCATTGCCCTAACTGCCAACGCGCTATAACCCGGCAATCTCCCCAAGAAATCATCAATCAAATAATGCAATCATCTAAAAATGATAAATTATTTATCTTATCCCCGATTGTGCGGGGAAAAAGGGGGACTTACCAGGCTCTTTTCGCCAAACTACTCAAAGAAGGTTTTTCTCGGGTGCGAGTAGATAAAGAGGTTTACGGCCTCGAACAAGAAATAAAATTAGATCGTTATAAAATGCATGACATTGAAATTCTAGTTGATCGAATTAAAATTTCAAAAACTGACCAAAAAAGGATTGCTTCTTCTATCGAAACTGCCATAAAATATTCAGAAGGGTATGTCTTAATCTATAACTTAGATAAAAACAAAGAATATTTATTTAACACTTATCTAAATTGTCCTTACTGCCAATTATCATTTCCAAAATTAGAGCCACGCCTCTTCTCCTTTAACTCACCCTATGGAGCTTGTTCTGCTTGCAATGGATTAGGAATTCATCTTGAGTTTGATCCTGATTTTATTGTACCGGAAAAAGAAAAAAGCCTATCCGAGGGAGCAATTGAACCTTTTCGCAGAGGAAGCCGCGGTTCAATGATGTACTACCGTGCTTTACTCCGGGAACTAGCTTATGAATTAAACATCTCTTTAGATACACCTTTTAAAAAACTTCCTAAAAAAATACAAAAAATTATCCTCTATGGCAGCAGTACTGTCTATGTCTGGTCTAAGCCTTATGAAGGAGTAATCCCTCATCTTGAACGAATCTTTAAAAAAACTGAATCTCAATACCGTAAACAAGATATTTCAAACTACATGTCAAAATTACCTTGCTCCGGCTGCAAAGGAAAACGCCTTAAGAAGGAAGCACTTTCTGTGTTGGTCGGCGGCTATAATATTTGGGAAGTAGTACAAATGAATATTCAAACTGCTTTTGATTTTTTTTCAAATTTAAAACTTACAACTTCAGAAGCAAAAATTGGCACTGATATAATAAAAGAAATTAAAAAAAGGCTCGAATTCTGTTTATCTGTGGGACTTTCTTACATCTGCTTAGACCGGCTCCGTTCAACTCTCTCCGGCGGAGAAGCCCAAAGGATAAAATTGGCTACTCAAGTAGGGTCTTCTCTTTCCGGTGTCATTTATATCCTCGATGAACCGACTATCGGCCTTCATCCTCGTGACGACAAAAATTTAATCAAAACATTAGAAAAATTAAAATTATTGGGAAATACTGTAATCGTCGTAGAACATGACAGGCAAATGATTGATGCTGCTGATTACATAATTGATTTAGGCCCGGCTGCAGGAATCGAAGGAGGAAAGATAGTCTATGCTGGTAAAAAAAACGGCATTAAGAAATCGAATACCTTAACAGCCCAATATCTCAATAAAAAACGAACTATAGATATCCCCAAAACACGCCGGAATTACAAAAACAAGCCCTGCCTTGAAATAATCGGCGCCTCGGAACATAATTTAAAAAACATAGATGTTAAATTCCCCTTAGAAAATTTTATTTGTGTAACCGGAGTTTCCGGATCAGGTAAATCAACTTTAGTTGAAGAAATACTTTACCGTGCCTTAGCAAAAAATATTTATAATTCACGCTTAAAACCCGGTAAATTTAAGAAAATTAAAGGGCTTAAACACATCGATAAGGTAATTATCGTTGATCAATCTCCAATTGGGAGGACACCGCGCTCTAATCCTTCTACTTACACCGGCGTTTTTACTCCAATCAGAGAGTTATTTAGCAATCTACCGGAGGCAAGAGCTAGAGGTTTTAAAAAATCTCGTTTCAGTTTTAATGTATCTGGCGGCCGCTGCGAAGCTTGCCGGGGGGAAGGGACTAAAAAAATAGAAATGCATTTTTTACCAGATATTTACATCCCCTGTGAAATCTGTCAAGGACAACGCTTTAATCAGCAGACCCTGGAAGTAACTTATAAGGGTAAAAATATATCGGAAGTACTCGACTTAAATGTTGATCAAGCCCAGCAATTATTCAAAAGCATTCCTGCAGTCAGAAAAATTCTCCAAACCATACAAGCAGTAGGCTTAGGATACATAAAACTGGGCCAAGCGGCAACAACTCTCTCCGGCGGAGAAGCACAAAGGATAAAATTGGCTTCCCAATTGCGGAAAAAAGCTACCGGAAAGACCCTTTACATCCTTGACGAACCCACAACCGGCCTGCACTTTGAAGATATAAAAAAATTACTTTTTGTTTTGCAAAAATTAGTAGAGAAGAAAAATACAATTTGTATTATCGAACATAACTTAGATGTGATAAAATGTGCTGATTACATAATTGATTTAGGGCCGGAAGGCGGTGATAACGGTGGTTATGTTGTTAGCTGTGGTAACCCAGACAAAATTGTTAAAGCAAAAAAGTCATATACCGGCACTTTTTTAAAAGATAAACTTTAATTCTGTTTCTAAAATTAAAATGGCTATGAACAAAATTATAAAAATTATTTTAATTGCTTTGATCCTAATAATCAATTTTACAACAGTCAGTTTCTCTGAAAAAAATGATCAAGCAACGAGCCGATTTCAAGTAGCCTCAGGAGCATTTTCCGATCAATTCTATGAAGCGGCTTTGTCCTTATTCAAAAGATTTATAAACGATTTTCCGGAAAATGAATTGGTCCCTGCGGCAAAACTTTATATTGCTAAATGTCTTTACTATCGGCAAAAATACTCGGAAAGTTTAACTGAATTAAAAAGATTAAAAGAAGGGGGTAATCTTCAGCTCGAAGATCAAATCAATTACTGGTTAGCAAAAATATTTTTTGAAAAAACAGATTACCCGGCATCTCTTAATTACCTTCAAAAAATAACAAAAAATACCTCATCTGACTACTATTTCAAAGCAAAATACCTAAAAGCTTTAATTTATTTAAAAACTAACCAAACAGAAAAAGCAAAAGCCAATTTTGAAATTATAATTCAAAATTCTGTTAACCAAAAATTAAAAGATCATGCTTGTCAAAATCTACTTCAGCTCTATATCAACGAAAATGACTTTTATTCCCTCAATAATTCAGCTAAAAAATACCTAGATGATAACCCGCAAACAGAAATTAAAGATCAAATATTCTTTTATTTAGCAGAGATCCATTATAAAAAAGACTACCTCAAAGAATCTATCCGCCACTACAAACAAGCTCTTCTGATAACTGATAATCCACAACTCCGTGATCTAATCTATCAGGGCTTGGGCTTAACTTATCTCAAGCAAGAGAACCCTACTTTAGCTAAAAGAACTATCGATAAAATAATTGATGATGAATTACGAATTTTTTCTCAAGGCTTATATTATTTTAATATTAGCGATCACATTCAAGCTTTAGCGTCATTTGATATTTACCTTAAACGCCATCCCAAAGGAAAACTCTTAGCAAAAGTTTATTTAAAAAAAGCAGATACTTTTTACGAAATGGGTAGAATTAATGATTCTCTTTCCGTATATAATGTTATTTTGAAAAAATTTTCCGGCTTAAGATATACTAAAGTAAGAAACAAAGCCCATTATGGTTTAGCTTGGTGCTATCTAAAAAATAGTAATTTTAAAAAAGCTATCGCTGAATTCAAAAAAGCTTTAGAATACAGCAATGATCCCGCTGTTAAAATTAGCTCGAAAATACAAATAGCAGATGCTTACCAAGAAGCTAAAAAATATCAAAAAGCTTTAGACATCTACAACCAAATAATTAAAGATCATCCTAATACCTTATATGCCGATTACATCCAATTTCAAATTGGAATGATTTTTATTAAAGAAAAAATGCTGGAGGAAGCCTTTCTTTCTTTTCGAAATCTTACTAAAAATTTCCCCAACTCAAAGCTAGTTCCGGAAGCAAAATATTATCTAGCTGTAGGCTATTTTTCTCAAAATAAATATCAAGCTGCAGAAAAAATACTTTCTAATCTTATAAGCGAATACCCTCGTTCAGAAATAATACCCGAATCTTATTATTTATATGCTAAATGTTTTTTTAACCAAAAAAAATATCAACAAGCTTTAGATATTTTTTTAGAAATCATTGCCGAATATAAAGACTTACGAATTTCTGAACTTGCCTATTATGATGCCGGCCTAGCCTATCTCAATTTAAATGACTTTGCAAAAGCTAAAGGCCTCTACCGTAAATTCGTAAAAATTCATTCTAATTCTGAGCATCTTAACTCAGTCAATTTTTATCTGGGAGGGATCTATGAAAAAGAAGGTAATTTTAATGAAGCAGAAAAATACTATAAAAAAATTGCTGAAAATTCAAAAGAAACCTTAACTAAACAAGAAGCACTATTGTCCTTAGGGCATCTTGCTTGGCAGCAAGATAGCTTGGAGGAAGCAAAACAATATTTTAAAGAAGGCGCTCAAGCAGAAACTTCTTTTGGCCTAAAAAGTAAGTTATACCTTGCTAAGGTCTGTCAACAAAATCAAGAAACTGAGCAAGCTTTAAAACTCTACGAGGAGTTAATCCAATCTCAATCGAAGATATCTGAAATCGCGCTAATCAACAAGGCTTTTCTTTTAAAAGATTTAAAAGAATATCAACAAGCTGCAAAAGCATTTAAGGAAGCTGTCAAGGGAGGATCTAACTCTGCACCAATAAGATTTGCGCTGGGACAATGCCTGGAAAAAGAAAATTTAAACCAGGAAGCTATCGATCAATATTTTAAATTAATCTATGCATACCCTGAAGAACCGTCAGGTGACAGCAACCAAAACTACAAAGTAAAAGCTTATTTTCGAATAGCTAAAATTTATGAAAATCAAAGTGATTTAGGCCAAGCTAAAAAAGTATATCAAAGAATCATTGATTTAGGGGTTAAAGAATCTAAAATTGCAAAACAACGATTAGAAAAATTAAAAAACAATCAATAAACTAAGGAGGTTTTATGGAAGAATTGATTTTAGGTAATAAACAATTACTCTGGCTGATGTCGCCGATAATTTTATGCTCAATATTTGCTTTGGCGATAATTTTAGAAAGATTATTTTTTTACTTTAAGTTGCGAGTAAAAAAAACTAAAATACTTTCGAAAATACTAACTTTAGCTAAAAAAAACAAGATAACCGAAGCAATTGAACTTTGTCAACAAAACCAATTTTATGCAACTAATATTTTAAAAGCCGGCCTCTCTCAAAATCAACGCCCAAAAAAGGCGATAGAGGAGGCGATGGAAAATGCTTCTCTTTATGAAATACCTCGATTAGAAAAAAGCTTAAATTTTTTAGGCACTATCGCACACGTAACCCCCTTACTCGGCTTACTGGGCACAGTAATTGGGATGGTTAACTGTTTTTACACTATCGAACAAGTCACCCAAACTGCCGGGATGGTAAACCCTACAGATTTAGCCGGAGGAATTTGGACAGCTTTGATCACGACTGCTGCAGGTCTTTCAGTGGCAATACCAACTTATATTATGTATAATTATTTTATCCACAAAGTAAGCATGCTTACCCTAGTTGCAGAAAGAGCATCAACGGAATTATTGGAAATATTAAGTGGAGGAAGTTACTCTCATGAAGTTTAAGAGAGAAAGTAAAATTAATGCCGGCCTAAAGCAAATGGATATTGTTCCTTTAGTAGATTGTGTATTCTTGCTTTTAATATTTTTTATGCTTTCATCAAGCTTTGTCGTTGTGCCTGGAATCAACATTAAATTACCAAAAGCAATAAGTGCCGAAAAAATCGATGTCAAACCTTTAACATTAGTTATTTCATCAGAAGATATTATTTATCTGCAAGGACAACCTTATACAACCGAAGAAGTAGAAGGATACTTGCGCCAAGAAAAAATAGATTCTATCTTTATAAAGGCAGACAAGGGAGCTAGCTTGGGTGTTGTTGTTGCTTTGTGGGATATTTGCAAAAAACTAAAAATTAATAAAATCGGAATCGCAACAACTCAACAAGATTAATAAAAATTTGCAAAAAAAATTTGATTTTTTAAATGAAAGCAAAAAAAATACTGCTTATTTTTCTTCTCTTCTCAGGAATTCTGCATATTTTATTTTTTTCCCAGATTAAAATAACTTTTACAAATAACCAAAATCCAAAAATTAGTGCTTGGCCCGACATTTTAAGAAAAAAAGAATTATCCCAGCTACCTAAAACATTTGATCTTCCCAAAGAAGTTAGTTTTTCAACAGATAAAACAAGAAAAGCATACTTCTCAAACCTTATCTCTTTACCTGCTTACAAATATATGCTCGCAGAAAACCAAGAAAACTATTTCGAAACTAAAACTAAATCTATTCAGCCTTGGAAAAACAAAGGGAATATATACTTTCTCTGGAACGAGAAACCTGATTATATTCACAAAGAAAGAATGTCTTCTTACCAAGCACTTCTTTCTCCTTATGGTAAAATTATATTATTTTACCCCCAACAATTAAGCTTAGATTCCAACAGAAGCATCTTCCGTCATAACTACTTAAAAGAATCTGTTTACTGCCTTGATAAAAAATTTTTCTGGACAAAAATTGATATTTTAGTAGAATGATTAGTGTAGAGTTTTCAACACTTATTGCCCTCTCCCTTGATTTATTGGTATTTATTTCTTTTGTTTTGTACATACTTGATAACCAAGCTTTTTTAAAAAAAGAGAAAAAAATAGATCTAATTAAGAAAGAATGTGAAATATGCGGGTTTTCTTCATTTTTAAATAGTAAAGGCGGCTATTGGAGATGCCCTGATTGTGAAAGCTTAAACAAAGAATAATCATGATAACACAAATTGGAATTGTAGCGGGAGAAATTTGGAGTTTTTTAGATGATCACGGCAAAACAAACCTCAAGCAGTTAATCAAAAAGATTGATAAACCTGAACAATTAATTCTGATGAGTTTAGGATGGTTAACCAGAGAAAACCATATTATTGTTACTAAAAGAAAAAATCACTATCTTGTTGACCTTAAAAGAAAAACCCAAAAATTACCTAAATGAAAAAAAGCCTAGCTTTAGTTATTGTTTTTATAATATTAATAGTAGTTTTTTTGCTAATATTTGCTATTTTAAATTTAATGCTTCAAGAGACGCACATCACTGAATCTAAGATCAAGCGGACAAGGTCTCTCTTAGCTGCCCAGGCTGGGATTGTTCACGCTTACGAAAGATTAGGCCGAGGCGACCCTATCGCAAACATTGACGATACAGTAATACAAGTTGGGAACCAAAACATACCCGTTAGAATTATTATTCTCGGCCCCGGTGGCAGTAGGATGGTTGATGGAAATACAATACAATGTCCTGCCAATGCACCTTCTGATCATTGTATCCATGCATATGTAGACCATTGATTACAATATCCCCCTAAAAAAATAAACTAGTGGCAAAAACAAGATTTTACTTACAAGCAGAACAAATTAAACAACAAATTAAAGTAATTAATAAAGATTTTATTCACAAAATAAAAAATGTCTTACGTCTAAAAAAAGAAGACATAATTTACATATTTGACGGTAAAGGCAGCCAATGGGAGTACGAAATAAAAGAAATCAAACCCAAAACAATACTATTAACTAAAATAAAGAAAAATATTAAAAAAAAACCTCCCAAAACATCACTAGTATTAGGGATTCCTTTAATTCAAGAAAAAAAAATAGATTTCATTCTCCAAAAAGCTACAGAATTGGGTGTTACCGGATTCATTCCTTTTCTTTCGTCTCGAACTAAAAGTAAGGGCTCTTTGCAAAGTGCTGTCACCAGCTCAAAAATAAAACGCTGGCAAAAAATAATCATTGAAGCTTGCCGCCAATCGGAACGACTATGGATTCCGACAATAAATAACCCCTTAAACCTTAATGAATTAACCGAAAAATACTTTAATTTAAAATTAATAGCCTTACCTCATGAAAATGATAAAATAACTACACTAAAAAATAAGCCAAAAAATATACTTTGTGTTGTGGGGCCAGAAGGCGGTTTTTCAAGCAAAGAGTTAGATGATTTTAAAAAACACCACTTTAATCCAATCAGCCTTTCAGAAAACATATTAAGAACTGAAACTGCTGCAATTTTTATATCCGGTTTAATCAAATATTTAATACAATAAGAAATGCGCATAAAAATAAAAACATTAGGTTGCAAAGTGAATCAATACGAGAGCCAAGCAATTTCGGAACAATTTACTTCCCGCGGGCATCAAGCAACGAAAAGAAAGGCCGACTTATATATAATTAATACTTGCACCGTAACTAAAACCGCTGATAAAAAATCCAAAAAAAATATTCTGCAAGCAAAAAAAGAAAACCCTCACGCAAAAATAGCAGTCTGCGGATGCCTTGCCGAAATAAATAAAAAATACATAAAAAAATTAGGTGTTGACTACATTGTTAATCAGCAAAACAAACAAAATTTAGTCAATATAGTTTTAGACGAAAAAATTTCCGGCCCCGCAGTAAAAAATACCTGGAAGTTTAAAATAAAAAATTACCCTCACAAAAGAGCTTTTTTAAAAATACAAGATGGTTGTGATAATTTTTGCAGTTTTTGTAAAATTCCTTACCTGCGGCCGGGGCCTCTTAGCCGCAGCAAAGATGAAATTATCAATGAGATAAAACGTTTATCTAAAAGTCATTACGAAATTGTCTTCTGCGGTGTAAATTTAAATCTCTACGGTAAAGATTTAAATTATGCATCAACTCTCTCAAGCCTAGTAGAAGAAATTATTACTTTAGATTGTTTAGGACGCTTAAGATTAAGCTCGCTGCAGCCGCTTTTGATTGATAAAAAACTTATAAATTTAATATCTCATCCAAAAATATGCCCTCATCTGCATCTTTCCTTTCAATATGGAGAAAATTCAGTGCTAGAGGCAATGAACAAAAAAGAAACCGTAGAATTATACTTAAAAAAAGTAAATGCAATAAGAAAAGTTAATCCGAAAACGGCAATAAGTTGTGATATAATGCTCGGTTTTCCCGGAGAAACTGAAAAAACTTTCAAAAAAACACTTAATTTTTTAAAAAAAGTAAAACCGATGCGTATCCATCTTTTCACATTTTCGCCACGGGAAAAAACACCTTTGGCTAACCAGAAAAGAATAGATAACGAAATACTAAAAAAAAGATATAATACTTTAGATAACTTATCAAAAAAACTTTCTTGTAATTATTATAACTTATTTTTGAATCAAAACTTAAAGATGATTGCCGAAGCCAGAAAAAATGGATTTACGATAGGTTATACTGAAAATTACATAAAAATTAACATAAAAGAAAAACCAAAGCTGGGATCTGTAAATACTGTAAAAATAACCAAAATCAGTAAAAATAACACCGTTTTTGCCCAACTCATTTAAAAAACTTAGAACTTTGGACCTAGGACTGAGGACTATTAAATGCGCCTTAATCAATATATAGCTAGTAGTGGAGTTGCTTCCCGCAGAAAAGCAGATGAAATAATAAAAAACAACAAAGTAACTATTAATTCTAAATGCATTAACAAGCCTTATTACCAAGTAAAAAATACCGACACAATAAAAATAAACAAGCAAACGATAAAACCGGAAAAAAAAGTTTATTTACTGGTGAACAAACCCCAAGGCGTTACTGCCACCTGTTCGGATCGGTTTGCCAAAACTACTATTTTAGAATTAATCCCCAAAAAAATATTAGATGCCAGTTCAATCCGTATTTATCCAATCGGCAGGCTCGATAAAGATTCTACCGGCTTATTAATCTTAACTAATGATGGCGATTTTTGCTACCAACTGACTCATCCAAAATTTGAAATGGAAAAAGAATATATTTTACAATTATCCCGGCAATTAAAAAAAGAAGACTATCAAAAATCAAAAAATGGCATAACTGATAAAAATCAAATCCTTAAAGTCAAAAAAATTACGCCAATAAGAAAAAAAAACGCAATAAAAGTAATTGTGGCTGAAGGCAAAAAAAGGCACCTGCGGCGTCTTTTTAATAATTTAGGTTACAAAATACTCTCTTTGAAAAGAGTACGGATCGGACAACTCCGGCTCAATCAATTAGAGGAAGGCCGGTTTAAGATTATCTCTGCAACAGAAATTAAAAAATATTTGGGTATCAATGAATAAAATAATTTTTTTAGATAGAGATGGAGTAGTTAACCGTTATCCGGGTAACGGTAAATATATAACTAGCCAACATGATTTTAAGCTAATCCCTGGAGCAATAGCCGCAATCAAAAAAATGAAAAAAGCTAATTTTAAGATTTTTATTATTTCTAACCAATCCGGTGTATCAAAAAAATTATATTCAGAAAAAACATTACAAAAAATAAATCAAAAATTAAAGTTTTTGCTTTGGCTTCGCAGAACTTCAATTGATGGGATATATTACTGTACCCATCAAGATAAAGTTAATTGCCTATGCCGCAAGCCTAAGATTGGCCTGCTAAAGGAAGCGGTCAGCAGCCTCAATGAGAAACCCGGTCTCTCTTTTTTTATTGGAGACTCTTTTTTAGATATGCAAACCGGGAAAAAATTTCAAGCCAAAACAATCCTGTTGCTATCGGGAAAAGAAAAAATTAAAAATCGCCCTAATTGGGGATTTGAACCTGACTATATATTTGATAATTTATTGTTGGCTGCAAATTTTTTATTAAATAATTATGCCTAAAATATTAGTTATTCATGCCAGTTTTGGACAAGGCCACAAGCAAGCCGCTTTAGCCATCAGCTCACATCTTCAGGTACTGTGTCATGATTTGCTTGACTTTACGCCAAGTTTTATGAAAAAAATTCAAGCAGCCGCCTATCTTTACGTTACAAAAAACCTTCCCTTGATTTGGAAACTGTTTTTTGATATATCGCAACTAAAACTTATTATTCATATTTTAAAAATTACAAACCTAATTACTTATTTTTCTTTCATTACTTATCTTCGAAAAACTAAACCAAACATTATAATTACTACTCATTTTTTTCCGCCGCAGCTAGCAAGCATCATTAAAAAAAGAATGAAGGTAATGCTGGTCTCTGTAGTTACAGACATCAAGCCGCATCGCCTTTGGGCAGAGGGTAGTGTTGATAAATTTTTTGTTGCAACCAAACAAACTAAAAAATGGTTAATTGAATTAGGCATCAACCAGGAAAAAATTATTCCCGGTTATGTCGCAATCAGGAATGGATTTTTAAAAAAAGAAGAACAATCTAATCTTTACAAAAAATTTGGACTCGACCTTGCTAAACAATCAATACTTTTTGTATCTTCAACGAGCGGAAATTTTGAATTTCTCGAAAAAGCTTTAAATGCCCTCAGTGATAAATTTAATCTTTTAATAATTTATGGAAAAAATCATAAATTAAAAAAACATTTAGAACAGATAATCAAAAAAAACATAAAATGTTTTCCATTTTACCAACAAATATGGGAACTAATCAGTCTCGCTTCGGTTATTGTAACAAAACCGGGAGGGCTCACAGTGTTTGAATGCGGCTACAAAAAAAAGCCGTTTGTATTTACCCACTTTATCCCCGGGCAAGAAAAAGATAATATGATTTTTTTGAAAAAGAAAGGAGTTGCAAAAACTGCCCAAGATGCAGAAAGCCTAATTAGTTCTATCACTAATCTCGCCAAAAAAGAAAAAAGCTTAAAAAACAATTATCCTCTCGAATTTAAAGATATCAGGAAACCCCTTGATAGATTAATTAATAATTATGTCAAAAATTGCTAAAATTATACTACCTCTGGCAATCAACAAAAAATTTGATTACAAGGTGCCGGAAGGTAAAAACATAAAATCTGGGATGCGGGTTTTAGTTGATTTTAATAAAAAAAAGAAGATAGGGATAGTCGGTTCTTTATCTACTAAATCAAAAATTGATGCCCTCAAACCAATCGAAGAAGTAATTGATTCCAACCCTATTTTAGGAAGCAATCACTTTGCATTGGCGGAAAAACTAGCTTCTTATTATCCTTACCCTGCTTCTGATTTCTTATTTATGATGCTCCCGCCTGAATTGCGAAAGAAAAAAAAACATAAAATCAATATAATCCTTGAAAAAAATAAAAATATTCATAACCCAGAAAAAAGTGAATTTATTAAATTTGATTTTTTCGGCAACCGATACTCTATCTGGAAAAAAGAAGTCAAAACTGCACTCAAAAAAGGTTCTGTTGTAATTTGCTTGCCTCAGCTTACTTTTTTAAAAAAAATAAGCACCCTCTTAAAAAAAGATTTTCCTGAAAAAACCTTTGAATTCTTTAGCCAACAAAGCGACAAAGAATTACTGGACAATTGGATCAATTCAAGAAAAAAATCATTAATCTTAGGCACCCGTTCTGCCCTTTTTTACTTTCCCGAAGATACGAAAATAATTATAATCGAAGAAGAAACCAGCCCTTATTATTTTCAAGAAGTAAAACCTTTCTATCATCTGCGCAAAGTTGCATTCTTGCTGAATCAGCAATTACAAAGCAAAATAATCTTATCCGGGAGTTATCCTTCATTAGAAATTTATGACAAAATTAATAGGGGAAAGATCAAATTAGTTGAACCAGGGATAAATAAAAAAGAAATTAATTCAAAAATTAAGGTAGTTAGCCGCAATACTTTTACCAAAAATAAATACATCAACCCAATTCTAATTGAGTTGATCCGCAAAACAATCACGGAAGACAAAAAAGGTGTTTTAATTTGGAATAAAAAAAACTTCTGGCGAATAATGGCTTGCACTAATTGCGATAATATTTTATGTTGTGAATATTGTTCGGCTTTTTTGCACCAAGAAGAAAAAAATAAAGAAAAATTATTATGTCCTTATTGTAAAAAAGAATTTTCTTACCCAAAAATTTGCCCAAAATGTAAAAAAGGATATTTCAAGGGAAAAGGGATGGGAGTTAATAAATTAGAAGAAATTATCCAAAAATTTTTTCCTGAAATAAAATTAGAAAATTTTGAAAATTACACTTCTAAGTCTCGCTTAATTGTTTCAACTTCTAAAATTTTAAATCTTCTTTACAGCCGGCAATTATTTGATAAAGGTTTTGTCCTCGATGCCGATTCTTACCTAAGCAGCTTTGACTTTAGCATAACCTTTAAAACTTTTATTTACTTAAAAAACCTGGCTTTGCTGTTTAAAGATAACTTATTTGTTTTCTCAAGCCGCCCCGACTATTATTTATTTAAATACTTAATCAAAAGCTGGCATAAATTTTATGAAAAAGAATTACTTTTAAGAAAACAATTACAACTACCGCCTTTTATAAAAATTATAAAAGTAATATTAAGGCACAATGAGAATGAGAAAGCTTTAAAAAATAGCAAAAAGTTATACAATATATTTAAAGAAAAAAAATATAATGTTTATGGGCCGTTTGAAGAAACACCCCACAAGCTAAGAGGAAAATACCGTTACAGCCTTATTGTTAAAGTAGAAAATAAGTCTAAAGTTGATAAATTATTTCATTCTGAACTCAGTAAGATAAAAAGAAAAGGAGTTCAAGCTGCTGTAATAATACAATAGTAACCGGATGAAACTATTTTAAATTATAAAGTTAATTAATTATGGATAAAATTGCCTATTTTGGAAGTTCAAAATTTTCGAAAAAAATATTACAGATTTTGCTGGAGGCAAAAATCAAGCCGCTTTTAGTAATCACCAAACCTGACGCACAAAAGGGAAGGGGGTTAAAACTTTATCAAACCGAAGTAGCTGAACTTGCTAAATCTAACAATATTCGAGTTTTAAAGCCGAAAAACTTAAACCAAATTACGGTTATAAATAAAATATCTAAAATAAACCCCAATTATCTCGTAGCTGCTGATTATGGGAAAATAATCCCTAATTCTTTATTATCGCTTCCAAAGATTTTACCTTTGGGGATTCACCCTTCATTGCTACCGCTTTACCGAGGCCCGGCTCCGATTGAGAGAACTTTGATCAACGGAGATAAAATAAGCGGTGTAACCATTTTTAAACTTGATAAAGGAGTAGATACCGGCCAAATAGTTTTACAAAAAAAAATAAAAATTGATAAACACGATAATTACTTTACTCTTTCTGAAAAATTTGCAATTTTGGGAACAGAAGCACTTATTGAATCTTTATATCAAAGCAAAGAAAAGAACTTGCAACTAAAACCTCAGCAAGAACAAGAAGCTACTTTTGCACCAAAGTTATCTAAGCAAGAAGGCAAAATAAATTGGAAAAATTCGGCCAGAGAAATTAAAAATTTAATTCGAGCCACTCTTGATTGGCCCACAGCCTACACTTATTACCAGAATAAAATATTAAAAATAACAGAAGCCGAGGATTTAAAAAGCAAGACAAAAGAAATCCCCGGCACAATTACAAAGATTGATAAAACTGGAATTTATGTTGCTACTGGCTCTGGGTTGTTGAAAATCAAAAAACTTAAACCGGAAGGCAAAAAAGAAATGGCGAGTTGGTCTTTTGTTTGCGGCCACAGACTAAAGAAAGGAGACAAATTTAATAATGTCCTAAGTACCAAGTCCTAAGTCCAAAGTCAAAGAATACAAACATAGACATTGGACATTGGACGTCGGACATTGGACTCTAATATTATGAGAAGGCAATATCGTTTATTTTTTTCCGGCACCGTTCAAGGAGTTGGTTTTCGTTTTACTACCCGAGCTTTAGCCCAAAAACACAAAGTAGAGGGCTGGGTTAAAAATT
>CAZSDJ010000023.1:0-26247 GCA_964605645.1 uncultured Planctomycetia bacterium | reverse complement strand
CCTTAAACATTTTAAGGCCGCTAAAAAACTACCTACTAAAACTTGACACAGTGAAGGCCTTTAGCTTTCTTTGATTCTGGGGGAGATCTGGTATAATAATTTGGTATGAATAAAATTCAAACCACACAATATAAATCTACTGGGATAAAAAACTGGCCCAAAGACGATCGGCCGAGAGAGAAGTTGTTTAAAGAAGGGGAGCATAAATTATCCAATACAGAACTTTTAGCCATTCTTTTACGCAGCGGCGTAAAAGGCCAAAGCGCAATTGACCTTGCCAGAAAGATTATCCAGAAATTCAAAACTTTCCGCAATTTATCTCATACTGACTTGACTCAGTGGAAAGAGTTCAAGGGTTTAGGTGAAGCCAAGATAGCCCAAATTAAAGCAGCTATTGAAATTGGCAGAAGATTCCAGGAAGAGGAAGTTAAACAAAACAAACCTAAAATAAAATCTGCCCAAGATGTTGTAGAGTTTATAATGCCCAGAATGCGGGATTTAAAAAAGGAAATCTTTAAAGTTTTACTTCTTAATTCACAAAACCAAATTATAGAAATAATAGAGGCAACCGAAGGCACAGTAAACAAAGCCACTCCCATAATCAGAGAAATCTTCCAAAAAGCAATGCAGCACTTTGCAACTTCAATCATCTGTGTTCACAACCACCCTTCTGGAAATCCGAAACCAAGCCGAGAGGACAAAGCATTTACCGATGAACTGGTTCAAGCCGGAAAAGTTTTGCAAATCAAGGTGTTAGATCATGTTATTGTGGGAGATGGAGATTGGTTTAGTTTTGCGGGCGAAGGTTGCTTGGTGTAAGCTCACGCTGCAAGGCATAAGTTTTCTATTCGCCAAAAAATAATTATTGACAAATATGCTTGAATGTGCTATTTTTGCATTATTCTAAGGTGGCGAATGATAAACCAAAGGAAATAATTGTGATAAAGACATTGAGAAAAGTTGCAGACATAAGAACAGGCTTCCTTCCTCGCGGTAATACAAACGGCCCTAAGCAAATATATCTTATTCAACTAAAAGACATGAATGATGATGGGTGTTTGGATTATTCGAATCTTAAGTCTGTATCGGTTGATGACGGAATTGCCGTGCCTTTTTTGAAAGAAGGAGATGTTGTTTTTAAGGCAAAGAGCCATAAACGGTTTGCCTCTTGCATAAAGAAGAATCATCCAAACAACATAACGGCAACGTCTCATTTTTTGATAGTGCAAAACACATCCGATGAAGTTTTGCCAGAATTTGTCGCGTGGTATTTAAATCAGAAGAACGCTCAAGATTTTTTAAACATGCACGCCAGCGGTACGGCCATACCGATAATAACGGCAAAAGCGCTTGGTATTTTGCCGGTTACTATTCCCACAGTACAAAAACAAAAAGAAATCGTCGAGATATCTCAATTGTTTAATCAAGAGAAAGAGTTGATGACGCAATTAGTTAATAAGAAGAAAAAATTATTACAAAAAGTATTATTAGATCAAGCGGGAGGAGAACATGTCTAATCAGAATAATATTAAGCAGGAAGAAATTAATGCCGCTATATGGAAAGCTTGCGATACGTTTCGGGGGATTGTTAGCGCCCAGAGCTATATGGACTATATTCTGGTTTTTTTATTTATCAAATATTTAAGCGATGTGTGGAAAGAAGCCAAAGAGAAATGTGAAATCCAATATAAAGGCGATAAAGAACGTATAAAGAGAAAAATGGAGCGGGAACGGTTTGTTTTAGATGAACATTGTGCCTATGATTATCTATACGCGAACAGAGACAAGGCTAATCTTGGCGAAATCATTAATATAGCCCTCGAATCTATAGAAGAAAAAAACAAGCAAAAATTGGAAAGTGTTTTCCGTAATATAGATTTTAATTCAGAGCCTAATCTTGGCCCTACAAAGGATAGAAACAGGCGCCTCAAGAACCTGATTGAGGACTTTTCGCATCCTAAACTTGATTTCAGACCCTCTCGCATTGGAAACCTTGACGTTATAGGTAACGCTTATGAATATTTAATATCCAGGTTCGCGGCCGGTAGCGGGAAAAAAGGAGGAGAGTTTTACACCCCGCCCGAAGTATCACAGCTTTTAGCAAAACTGCTCAATCCTGAAGAAGGAGAACGCATTTGTGATCCGGCCTGTGGCTCAGGATCACTTTTAATTAAGATGGCAAAAGCGATTGGCGGGCGCAACTTTGCGCTTTTTGGACAGGAAGTCAACGGCATGACATGGTCACTTTGTAAGATGAATATGTTTTTACATGATGTTGATAACGCGCGTATCGAATGGGGCGATACATTGAATAACCCCAAACTTTTAAAAGATGACGATTTGATGAAGTTTGATGTTGTGGTAGCTAATCCTCCGTTCTCTCTTGATAAATGGGGCGCGGAAAGTGCCGCCAGTGATCGCTTCCGCAGGTTTACGCGTGGTGTTCCGCCTAAAAGTAAAGGCGACTACGCCTTTATTTCGCATATGATCGAGACAATGCTTGAGGAAACAGGGCGTGTAGGAGTAATCGTTCCTCACGGTGTGCTTTTCCGGGGAAGCAGTGAAGGCAAGATCAGAAAACAGCTTATTGAGGAAAACCTGCTGGACACGGTTATTGGCCTACCTGCTAATCTTTTTTACGGGGTAGGTATTCCTGTGGCAATACTTGTCTTCAAAAAACGAAGGACGACAAATGACGTTTTATTCATAGATGCCAGCCGCGAATATGACAAAGTGAAAACTCAGAATAAATTACGAGAGCAGGATCTGGACAAAATAACAAAGGTGTATAAAGATTACAAGACTATCGAAAAATACACGTACCGTGCCAAATTCGAGGAAATAAAAGAAAACGAGTTTAACCTGAATATTCCCCGCTATGTGGACACATTTGAGGAAGAAGAAGAAATAGATATCCCGACAGTCAAAAAAGAAATTGCCGGGATTGAAAAGGAATTAGTCGAAGTCCGTGGAAGGATTGATGGATATTTGAAGGAGATTGGAATTTAATATGCCTGAATCATTACTAGAAAATGCAAAATTATCAATTTGCATGGGAATTGAGGATTATGAAGACTTAAGACCCGGACGAAAAATATCGGCTGTTCGAAATTTATGTGCGGGGATTTTATTACTTCTAAAGGAGAAATTGCGTCGGCTATCTCCCGAGGATGAAATCTTGCTTGCAGAAAGAATAAAGCCTATTATTCAAGATGGAAGCGTTAAGTATGTGGATGGGAATCAAAAAAAGAAAACTGTAGATTATGAGGGGATAAAAGTCAGGTTTAAAGATTTGGGTATTAAAGTGAATTTTGCAAGAATCAGTCAAATCAAAGGAGTGCGTAATAATTTCGAGCATTATTTTCAATCAGCCGGAGATAAAGCGGTTTCGGATGCTTTTCATAAAGCGGTATTGATCATAAACCCGTTTTTGAGTAATTACCTAGAAACAACACCGCAAGATTTCTTAGGTGATGTATATCATAAAAAAATTATTTCTATCGCCGATCAGAATGAAGAAGAAAGAAAGGCATATCGTAAGGCGATCTCAGATGTTTCTTTTTTAGATGATCTTGTTAAAGAAATGTTGCAAGGTGGTTTTTGCTGTCCGAATTGTAGGGTAGAAGATTTGTTTGAGATTCATGGTCGAGATCATTGGAGTTTTGGAATGGATTGTCTTGCTTGTGGACAAGGATTACCTTTGGAGGAACACATCGATAAAATTATTGAGGAACATTACTGGGCGGAAAATTATGAGTCATTCAAAGATGGGGATGGAGAGGGAGTTAATGGAAATTGCCCGGAGTGTTTCCATGAAACATATATATTTGAAATGGATAGATGTATTTTTTGTGGATATGAACGCCAGCATAAGGAATGCGCCAGATGTTACGGCCCCATTGGAGTAGATGAACAAGATTTTAATGGTTTGTGTGGATACTGTCACAATCTCATGATAAAGGATGATTAAATGAAAATTCCACAGGGATGGGAAATAAAAAAACTAAAGGACTGTGCCAAAGCGATTTCTAATGGCGCATTTAATAATCCTAATCGAGTAGGGAAAGGGTATAAGCTTATCAATGTGGTTGATTTATATTCTGAACCAACAATAAAGTTTGATGATTTAAATTTATTGGATCTCTCGCAAAAGGAATACGAAAGATACAAAGTTCTCCCCGATGACCTTTTTTACACACGATCATCGCTTAAGCTGGAAGGCATAGCTCATTGCAATATTGCTGATAATTGTAACGATCATGATAAAGTGGTTTTTGAATGTCATGTGATCCGATTGCGTGCTGATAAACAACAAATTTTTCCTAAATATCTTTTTTATTATTCAAAAGGATATTCCGCGCGAAAGCATTTTATGAGTAGAGCAAAGTTTACAACAATGACCACCTTGGATCAACATGATTTAGGACAATTATCCGTTTTCATCCCACCTTTTTCCGAACAAAAAAAGATAGCAGAGATTTTAACAAGCTGGGATGTGGCAATCGAGGATACGGAGAAATTCATTACCGCCAAAAAGATCTTTAAAAAAGGCGTGATGCAAAAACTTTTATCAGGAAAAGTGCGGTTTCAAGGATTTGCTGATAAAGCCGAATTACGCAAGCTGAAAGGGTTGGTTAAAGAAGTTTCAATTCGAAATAAGAATATTAAAACAAGTGTTGTGTTAAGCGTGACGAATACAAATGGCTTTGTGGTGCAAACAGAGCATTTTGATAAGTCCGTCGCTAGCGCGGATATTTCAAACTATAAGATTGTCCGGCAAGGTCAGTTTGGGTTTAATCCTTCGCGTGTGAATGTCGGTTCTATTGCCATACTTGAAAAGAATATCGAAGGAGCTTTAAGCCCGATGTATGTGATATTTAAGACAGTGGACGGCAAATTGCTCCCGCAATATATGAAGCAGTTTATAAAATCAAGCTGGTTTATCGGCCATGTACGATGTTTAACACAGGGAAGCGTAAGAGACAGCTTGTCATTTGACGCTTTAGAGCAGATTAGAATATTTGCGCCATCAATCGATGAGCAAAAGCGTATTGCAGATACGTTGTCGGCTATTGATAAAGAGATCGAGTTGCTTGAGCGAAAACGCGATTTGTTAAAGAAGCAGAAAAAAGGACTTATGCAGAAGCTGTTAACAGGGAAAATAAGAGTGAAGGTGTAGTATGGGTAAAAACATTTTTATTTCATATAAATACGGAGATACCGAGGTTAAGCCATTAAGAACCTTCAGAGAAGAATTGCTTTTTTCGACTAAGGTCAGAGATTATGTTGATACAGTGCAAGGTTTTTTATCCTATGAAGACCACATCAATTTAGGTGAAAAAGACGGTGAAGACCTAAGCGCCTTCAAGGACTCAACAATAGAATCCGGTTTGAGGAATAAAATATTCAGGAGTAGTATTACATTAGTGATGATTTCGCCAAATATGAAGACTTTTGAACCGGAGACCGATCAATGGATTCCTTGGGAAGTATCCTATTCACTAAAAGAGCATTCAAGGGATGGAAGAATTAGCCAGACGAATGCTGTTCTTGCTGTAGTTTTGCCGGACAAGAATGGTTCATACGAATATTACATAAAGCAAAATGTATGTACTAATTGTAGTTGCAGAACTCTGCAAACAGATAGGCTATTCAACATCCTGCGAACAAATATGTTCAACATAAAAACACCAGAATACTTAAATTGTACACACCTCGTGCCTAAGACTATTTACAAAGGAGACTCATGTTACATAGATTCTGTGAAATGGGATGATTTTAGCAACAACATAGGCATATATTTAGATAAAGCAATTAGAATAAACGAACAAATTGCGAATTACAATATATGTAAAGTTGTTGAGTAGGAGGCTGCCATGGAAAAGAAAATGAAACATTTAGATTTCTTGCAACTCGTTATTACACGTATGAATGCTAATTCCTTCTTGCTTAAAGGATGGGCAGTAACACTGCTTATCGCTTTGTTCGCTTTAGATATATCAAAAGCAAATATGAATTTTATAAAAATTACTTTGATCCCGATATTCTTGTTCTGGATGCTGGATGGATATTTTTTATATCAGGAACGGTTGTTTAGAGATCTGTACGACGAGATACGCAAAAGAAAAGAAGAAGACATAGATTTTTCTATGAAAAGAAAAAGTAGTTTTCTTGACTATCTCGATGCGACTTTCTCAAAGACTCTTTCGCTATTCTATGGTGCTATGTTGATAGTTGTTGTTTACTTTTTATCTGTAGGAGGATTTTGATATGGCAAGACGCGTGTTTTTCAGCTTTGAGTACAGTGATGTCTCAAGAGCTATGGTTGTTCGTAATAGCTGGGTAACACAAGGAAAAGAAGCCGCCGGGTTTATTGATTCGGCAGAGTTTGAGAAGTTAAAACAGCAAGGAGACGATGCTGTTAAAAGATGGATTGATAAACAACTACAAGGAACATCTGTAACTGCGGTTTTGGTGGGGGCAAAAACTTGTAGTAGCAAATGGGTAAAATATGAGATTGATAAAAGTATTAAGGACGGCAAAGGACTTTTAGGTGTTGATATCAGCAAGATAAAGAATATGCAAGGAAATACTTCAGATCGATGCGGGCAGATACCGAAAGGTTATGAATTTTATTTATGGAATAAGCATGAAGGATATAAGAATATTGGAAAATGGATTGAGAAAACAGCCACAGATGCCGGAAATTGATGTAAACACGGAAGGAACAATGTACAATAAGAACTATTTAAGAACACAAAATAAGCTTGACTTTAGCAGAGAGATAAGGTATATTTTTACTATCACACCCGTCACGCCTCTGTATCTTCGGATATACGCGCATTTTGGACGGGTTTTTTATTTTATAATCAATGCCTACCGGGCCTTGTTGGAAAACAGGCTGATAAACGGTAGGTTTTTTAATTCTAGGGAGGCGTGTAATGAAGCATTACGATAAGCTTCCGACAAATTATGATAAACAAATCGATATCCTTTCTTCAAGAGGACTGATTGTTGAAGATAAGGAACAAGCCATAACTTTGCTAAAACAGATCAATTACTATAGATTCAGCGCCTATTGCCTCCCTTTTGAAGCTTCCCGGCATAGTTTTATTTCAGGTGTGCATTTTGAAGATGTTATAGAGCTGTATCATTTTGACCGCTCATTACGTTCGATAATTGATGAAGCCTTGGAAATAGTCGAAGTATCATTAAGAAGTACGACAGCATATCATTTAGGGCATGCTTACGGCGCTTTTGCTCACACTGATCCAAAGAGTTTTTTTGACAAATTTGATCATGCCGGCTGGATGGAGAAAATTCATGATGAGACCAAGCGTTCCAGGGAATTGTTTATCAGCCACTATAAAGCAACATATAAGGAATTCCCCGATATTCCGATCTGGGTTGTTGTAGAAGTTATGTCCTTCGGGAGGCTTGTTCGGTTGATCAATAATTTAAAAAGAGATGATCAAAAGAAGTTAGCAAATATATATGGGTTGCATCACAGGATATTCTGTTCTTGGATCCTTGCTTTCTTATATGTACGGAATATCTGCGCGCATCACAGTAGAATTATTGATAAAGAACTGAGAATTAAAATGACGATACCAAATAATAAAAATTGGCAGAGATATATTTTAAAAAAGAAAATAGGCATGGTTATTGTTGCTCTGGGTGATTTTATGGCTCGTATTAGGATTGATAACTCTGAATTATCTTCATGGAGAGAAAAACTGATCAATCTGTTCAATTCCAGCATAGATCATGTGGATCTTCATGAATTAGCGGGCCTCAAGAAAGGACTACAAGGTATTTTTTCGGGAGATGTAAATAATGAATAAACCGTCGTTTCAAGAAGATCATATATCGCAGGTTCCGGCTCTCATGTTGTTGGTAAAAATGGGCTATCACTATATTAGTCCTAAAGAGGCATTGGAAGCTCGAGGCGGAAAAACATCAAACGTTATTTTGGAAAATATTCTAGAAGAACGCCTCCGGAATATGCCGCTTAACAAAATCAATTACAAGGGGCAGTCTTATGAGTTTTCAAACGTGAATATTAACGAGGCGATCAATACAATAAAAAACATTCAGTTTGACGGATTAATCCGCACCAATGAACAAGTTTATGATCTTCTTTCACTGGGAAAAAGTTTTGAGGAAACATTACAAGACGCTAAACGCAGTTTTGATCTTAATTTTATTGATTGGAGTAATTGGCGAAATAACGTGTTTCATGTTACTGAAGAATATGATGTGGAAAGAACAGGCAGTCATGAACACAGGCGTCCGGATATAGTGTTATTTGTTAATGGTATACCTTTTTGTGTTATTGAGTGCAAGCGTCCGGATATGAAAGAGCCCTTAACGCAGGCTATCAGTCAGCAAATAAGAAACCAAAGGATAGATGAAATTCCCGGCTTATTTGTTTTTTCTCAGATTCTGATGGGAATATGTACTAACAATGCTAGATATGCTACGTGCGGAACACCCGATAAATTTTGGATGAAATGGAAAGAAAAACACGAGAAAGAGGATATTTTACAGGCAAAGGTAAATGAAAAATTAATCTCGGAACAGAAAGATAAACTGTTTCAAGATCGTTTCAAATATGTGTGTACATATTTCGATAATATTGAGAATCAAGGGCGATTAATTACGGAACAGGATAGGGCTTTATATTACCTGCTCAATCCGGAGCGATTGCTTGAATTGACGAAGAATTATATTGTTTTTGACGCAGGTGAAAAGAAAATTGCCCGCCATCAGCAATATTTTGTAGTTAAGAGTGCTATTAAAAGAGTACAGCAGTACGAGTCCGCGAAAAAGAGAAAAGGCGGAGTTATCTGGCATACTCAGGGTTCGGGAAAATCTATAACAATGGTTATGCTTGCCAAAGCCTTGGCTCTTGAGACGGATATATCAAATCCGAGGGTTATTGTGGTAACGGATAGGAAGAATCTGGATAAGCAAATTCATGATACGTTCAAACATTGCGGAATAGATACTAAACGTGCCCGATCCGGAAAGGATTTGCTGGAGCTTTTAGAATCTGAAAAGAATACGGTTTTCACATCGGTGTTATTTAAATTTAGATCAGCGGTGAGGCACAGCTCAAGAGAACTAGATGCGGAAAACGTTTTTGTTTTAATTGATGAAAGCCACCGGAGCCAATACGGTTCGGCCCATGCTGTAATGAATAAAATGCTTCCCGGAGCTTGTTATATCGGTTTTACCGGAACGCCTTTAATGAAAGCCGAGAAGAAAAATACACTTTCCCAGTTCGGTGATTTTATAAAACCGTGTTACACCATAGAAGAAGCTACTAAGGACGGAGCCGTTGTTCCCCTTTTATATGAAGGAAGGCATAATTTGTTAGATGTTAACAAAGAACAGGTGGATAAATGGTTTAGCAGAGTTTCTGAGCCCTTATCGGAATATGAAACAGTTGATTTAAAGAAAAAATTCACTAAAAAACGACGGGTAATGGGATCTGAGGATAACATAAGGGCGATTTGTTATGACATTTCCCAACATTATAAGAAAAATTGGCAGGGTACAGGGTTTAAAGGACAATTAGCAGTATGGTCGAAAAATGATGCCCTTAAGTATAAAAAAAATTTTGATGAGTTTAATTTGGTAAAAACAGAAGTAGTTATATCGGGGCCTGACGACCGTGAAGGATATGAAGATGTGTTTGATGAGGAGCCATCGAAAGAAGTACATAAGTTTTGGCAGAAGATGATGGCCAAATACGGTGATGAAGAAACCTATAATGAGCAGATTATCAATAATTTTAAATATGATGATGAGCCTGATATCATTATTGTTGTTTCAAAGTTATTGACCGGGTTTGACGCACCGAAAAATACGGTTTTATATTTAGCTAAGGGTTTTAAAGAGCATACATTATTACAGGCAATAGCACGAGTTAACCGTGTGTGTGAAGGCAAGGATTTTGGATATATCATAGATTATGTAGGGATACTGGAAGAATTAGACACAGCCCTTACGAACTATGCGGCTCTGGAAGGATTTGATGAGGAGGATCTTAAAGGCGCGCTGATTAATATCCGACAGGAAATTGATGATCTCCCTCAGAAATATACGAATCTGTCAATTATATTCAAAGACATAAAAAATAAAAGAGATGAAGAAGAATACGAGAGATTTCTATACGATGAAGAAACGCGGCATAGGTTTTATGAAAAGCTATCGAAATTCTCAAATGGATTGTCTATAGCATTATCGTCTCAAATTTTTTATCAGGAATGGCCGGAGAATCGTATCAATGAATATAAAGAAAGTTTAAAGTTTTACCAAAACCTACGCAGAGCTGTGCGTAGAAGATACGCTGAATCGGTTGATTTTAAGGAATATGAAAAGCGGGTGCAGAAATTATTGGATACATATGTTACTTCAAAAGACATGCTTCAAATCACAAAGCCGGTGAACATCTTTGATAAAGTTAACTTTCAAAAAGAGGTCGAAAAAGTTGCGGGTAAAGCTAGGCGAGCGGATATGATAGCAAGCCGTATTCGCAAAACAATAGAAGAAAAATACGAAGAAGACCCTGTTTTCTATGAAAAATTTTCAAAGCTTTTAGAGGATGCGATAAGCAATTTTCACCACGAACGCATTACAGATGCGGGGTACCTTGACTCTGTGAAAGACATTATGTTTAAGGTTGTCGATCATAGAGATGATGAGTTGCCCGATATTCTAAAGAAACATGAAGTCGCGAAAGCATTTTATGGGATAATTAAACGAGAATTTACTGAGCATGATATTGATTTAGCTCAGGCTGATATCGCTAAGATATCGCTTGATATCGATAAAATAATAGTTGAGAACAAGGTTGTTGATTTCCATCTTCATCAGGATCCGCAAAATAAAATAATAAATCTTATAGAAGACTATCTTGCGGATCACACTTCTTGTTCTTTAAGTTTCGATATTATTGATGACATTATTGATGGTGTGATGAAAATCGCCTTAGTGAGATATAAATGATACAGGAAATTAAAAATAAAGACCATGCGATTAATTTCTTATTAGAAAGAAAAAACCGAAAAAAAATAGCCATTAGTGTTTATCCTGATAAAAGTGTCAGGGTAAGCGCGCCGCGTTCTGTCACATTAGCTACAATAAATAATGCTGTAAAAAAACGAATCCGTTGGATTGAAAAACAGAAGTATTATTTTGAAACGTTTTTACCAAAGCAGCCAGAGAGGAAGTGTGTGGGGGGCGAAACATATCTCTATCTGGGAAGAACTTATCGCCTTAAGGTAAATTGCAAAGGTCAAGGCGATGTGAAAATGAAAGGCCGTTATATTTGTGTTCCCTATAAGAATTCAGAAAAAATCGCTTCAGAACTTTATAGGTGGTATTTTTTTAAAGCGGAACTTTATTTTAATAGTGTCTGTGAGAGGCTTTCTGAATCGTTCAGAAAGAAAAAATTCAATAAACCTGACATTGTTATTAAAAAGCTGAAAAGTCGTTGGGGTAGTTGCTTGTCTTCAAAAAACAAAATGACCTTAAATTTGGAATTGATAAAAGCTCCCAAAGAGTGTGTCGAATACATTATCATGCATGAGTTATGCCATTTAAGATACTCCAATCATACTAGCCGTTTTTATGCTTTTTTGTCACGTTTAATGCCGGATTGGCAAGAGCGAAAAAATAAGCTGGAAAGATTTGGGTTGATATGAAAACCGATTAATATAGAAAGAGGGGAAAGGGGACAGCTGTTTTTTTTTGGACAGAATTTTTTTTTGCTAATAATTAAATATTGTGTCAGTAAGATTGTGTTTTATATGGGAGGTTTATTATGGCAGAAGGTCTTATAAAATGTCCGAAATGTGGCGCAGAGTTTGAGCTTTCTCAAGCTGTATCACATGACATAGAAGTTAAGGTTGCAAAAAAATTTCAAAAGGAAATTAAGAAGAGAGAGGAAGAGTATGACAAAGGAATAGAAGCAGAAAGGGAAAAAACCAAAAAGAAGGAAGAAGAATTATCGGATAAAATAGAAATGATTCAAAAGCAGGCAGAAAGAAAAGCTAAAGAAAAAGCTGAGAGATCAAACAAAATAGAGCTAGAGGATCTTAAAACACAAGTGAAGGAAAAGGATAATGAGATATTAAAAAATCAAGAACAGGAGTTAGAGCTTAGGAAAAAACAGCGAGAACTAGAAAAGAAAGCAAAAACTATGGAGCTTGAAACTGCAAGAAAACTTGATGAAGCAAGAGCAAAAATAAAAGAAGAAACTTTAAAAAATTATGAAGAACAGCATCGTCTTAAAGATGCGGAAAAAGACAAACAACTTATGGGAATGCGGGAACAGATAGATGAACTTAAGAGGAAAGCAGAGCAAGGTTCACAGAAAACACAAGGAGAAATTCTTGAACTTGAATTAGAAAAAAGATTAAAAACAGAATTTCCTTTTGACAATATTGAACCGGTTTCTTCCGGGATTAAAGGCGCAGATGTAATACAAACAGTTAGAACTAATACCGGAAAAACTTGTGGAAAAATATTATGGGAGACCAAACGTACTAAAACCTGGAGCGATAAATGGTTGCAGAAGATGAAATACGATCAAAGGGAAGCAAAAGCAAATATAGCAGTAATTGTTTCAGAAGCGCTTCCACAAGGAGTAAACTATTTTCGACAAATCGAAGGCGTTTGGGTTAGTTCTATATCTTCCGCTGAAAGCCTTGGTATAGCTTTACGGGTGGTATTGATTCAGGTATCTCGCGAAAAAAAATTACAAGACGGTAAGGCTGACAAAATGGAATTAGTTTATAATTATCTTACAGGTGTTGAATTCAAGAATAGAGTGGAGGCAATATTAGAAGCTTTTGTTGGGATGAAGGCGGACTTAGATAAGGAAAAAAGAGCCATGAATAAAATTTGGGATAAACGTGATAAACAAATAGAACGGGTTATTCTTAATATTGGGGGTATGCGCGGGGATATTGAAGGCTTGGCTGGTGTAAATTTACCAAAGATTAAACAATTGGAACTATCAGGAAAAGATAGTAACAAAAAAAAGCAAAAGTAATAAGAGATAATTAAAAAATAAAGGAGGTTTGTTGTGGATAATATAAGTAGAGAAGAAGCAAAACAGTCAATTCAATTATTAGTTGAATATCTCAAACAGAACTTAAAACATACTGATTTAGAAAAAGAAGATCGTTCAAGAGGGTATAGATTTATTAAACAAACTTTTAATTTATTTAAAAATGGAGAAGAAAAAATTAAAATATTAGGATTGGAAATAGGGGATGGTTCGGAAAATCATTTTGGGCCTACTACACGTTCAGAGATGGAGCTCACTGCTTCTGTTTTTGGTTATGATTGTGGTTTTGATGAGATATCTAGAGAAGAAATACCAGGAGTAAGCAAAGAGGGCAAGCGACAATATTGGCAGAAAGCTATTTTTACAAAAAAGTAAAAAATTAATATTATAGTTTGAAAAACAAAGAAAAAGGGGGCAGCGACTTTTTCTTTAAATAAGAAAGGAGGCATAAAAATTATGGCAGAGAACAATCTTTATGAAATAAAAAATAAAAAACTAGCAGAACTTCTTCAAATAGGTACTCAATCTCAGGGAGCTACTTTATTATTACCTGATTTACAGCGTCCATTTAAATGGACGCCTACGCAAGTAATAAGATTAATTGATTCTTTGGTAAGGGGTTGGCCTTTTGGAACTTTGTTACTTTGGGAGATTGATTTAAAAGTAGAGCAAGAACATGAGATACCTACAAGAGCATTTTGGCAATATTTAAGTACTGTTGATGGCATAGCGGGGAAAACATATACCGAAGGAGGGATTCCACAACGATTTCATTTAGTTTTGGATGGCCAACAAAGGTTACAAAGCTTAATACTTGCTACCGGGGGTGATTCGGATGGATATTATTGGTATGACCGGGATTGGGCTGATGGATTGAATCGAGAACGTCCTAGAGCAAGATACTGGAAAAAACATTGGAGTTTTGCTCAACTATCTTTAAATATTAATGAATTTATTAATCAGTCAGAAACTTGTGGAGATGTTAGGGATATTAATTATACAGAAGTACTTGATTGGGTAATATGCAATGGTGAAAAAGCAATGTCAAAAACCAAAAAACCAAAAAATTACATGCATCCATTAAAGCAACATTATGATGAAAAAAAAGGTATTGCAGAATATATTCAATTTAGTAGGCTTTGGGATTTAGCTAATAGGCCAAAAGAAAGAGAATATAAGAATAGCTCTGAAATGGGAAAGTTATTTGATGATTATAAAATAGATAATCGAAGGCAAGAGAGCCTTAAACAATACCTGCCTCAGTTGTTTGAAATGTTATATGCAACAAAACAAATGGAAATAGGGTGCTTACAACTTAAATCATTTGAATCAAGCCAATATTCTTCACCAACAATGAATAATGGTAAGGATAGATATGATGATGCTATTATACAAATATTCACAAGATTAAATAGTGGTGGCACAGTCTTAACTAGCCAGGAGATAACATTTGCATGGATAAAAAGAAAATGGGATTCAGAAAAAACCAATGGAAAGGAAGCATTTGATTGTTTTGATAAGCTCAAAGATTCGTTAGAAAAATTAGGCTATATTAAAGATATGGATGAGCTTGTTAGAGCTGTATCGAATATTTGGTCGGCATTTAATAATAACGGGAAAGTATTGTCAGAAAAAGATTTATTAAGCGGTTCCATATTAACACCTATGGCCATGTATACTAATAAATATTGGGATGATATTGCAGAGAATATAACTAGATGTGCTGAAATATTGGATTTATTAGATCTTCAGCGTAAAAGAGAAATGGTAGATTCTGAATATGCACTTAATGTTTTATGGTCATGGTGTATGCTTTTCAAAAAATGGAATTTAGAAAATAATCTTTCTGAACTGGAACAAGATAGTTTTGAAAAAATACAGGATGAGTGTATAAAAAAATATTCGGATTATTGGTTAATATTAAGTTCTTGGGCAGGACGTTGGGCAAAAAGAGCAAAAAATAATATGCAATCGTATATTTTAGATATTCATAAGACTTGGAATAAATTAAAAAATGAAAAAGATATAGATACAGTAGAGAAAATAATTATAAATTTAATGGAGGGATGGTTAGATAATTTAGTTAATGGAGCCAAAAAATATATTGAAGAACTAGAAGTAGATAGCAGAAATAGAGTAAACATGTATCATTTAGCGTTATGGGTGTGGCATAGATTAGATAGTAAGCGTTGGGCAAATAGTAAGATTCAATTAAAGTCAAAAGTCGTGAGGTCAAAAACAAAATTACATGTTGATCATATAATAGCAGATAAAAAATTTATAAAATTATTTGGTGAATATGAAAATAATGTCAATGATGATGATAATGGCATTACACCAAACGATATTGGAAATACTATGCTGCTTGATTCAAACTTCAATATCTCGAAAAATTCAAAAGCGTTAAAAACTTGGATAATGGGAGTCCATGAATTTAAAAAGAATGAAAATAAACTTAAAGAATGGCAGGGAGCACTATCTATTCCTGATTCGTATTTTGACCCAAAAGAAGAAGATGAGAATCTTGTTACTAATGATATTAAAAAAAGAACTTTATTAATAAAAAAAGAGATTTATGAATATATAGAAAGAAAAAAAGAGTTAAAATCTAAATAAAGAGCATGAAAAGAGGGTAGTGGTTTTTTTCTAAAGTTTTAGTATTAAATTCTGGGAACAACAGGTGTTATCCTATGTTATTACGGCTTTATTACCTTAACATTGCTTTTTAGGAGAAATAATGAAAGAATCTACTAATTGGTATGAAACAGCGGAAATTTACAGTAAAGCGGAAATGCATGAAGAGGCCATTGCTTGTTATGATAAAGCCTTGGAAATTAATCAAAAAAATGTGGATGCTTTGGAGGATGAAGGAGCATGCTTATTGAGAATTAACAAAGACCCGGAAGCTATGGAATGCTTTGATAAGGTACTTGAAATAACCGAACAAAATATATGTGCGTGGTTTAACAGAGGGGTGGCCTTAAAAGAGAAAGGCAAATATTGGGATGCACTATTTTCTTTTAATAGAGGTCTGGAACTCTTTCCCGATGACGAAGATGCCCTACAATGTGTGGATGAGATTATTAAAAAATTAGTAACGCCATAGGAGGGAAGCATGAAGTACCCAAAGAACATCATATTTACACCATTTCAAGATGGTACAAACGCTAGATATATTCTAAATAGTAATTATAATCTCGACTTGTGGGGAATTTGCTATTTACTAAATGAGCGAAAATTCAAATTAGGGACATCTAATATCGTGGATTTAGATTTTAGAGACCAAACGATGATTCTGCGATCATACTTCCTACCGAAAATCATTAAAAATATTACCTTCATGCCCGATAGTTCTTTAAAAGCTGAAAGTATAATTAGAAAAATAAATGAAGGTATATATAAAACATATAGCTGTGAGTACCCGTTTAAGGAACGTGGCACTAAAGACAAAACAGAGTCAAAGCTGGAAAAAGATATATTTAATAATCTTAATAAATATTTCCCTGATGAATTCGTTTTTAGCGGACACGACAGGGGGCTACGACAATTTCCGGCGAATATATTTGACGGGGAGCCATGCGAAAAATCCAGAATAAGCAGAAAGTTCTGGGTAGATATATTAACCGTAAATAAAAACAACCAATTATCGGTAATTGAATTGAAAGCTGGTAAGAACAATCCTCTGGATTTATTTATACAGGTGATAGATTATGGCATATTCTGCCATCTTTTTAAGCGCCATATATCTGATTATAAGTTTATCAGCAATAAACAGATTGTGCGTAATAAGGTAGCGGTATACCTAATTGCTGAAAGTTTTCATCCGGCGCTGATAGGCGATAATAAACACAAATCCCTCATTTCAATTATTCAACAAAATGAAATTTTGGATGTTATTATTATTGAAATCAGGCGGAGAAAAAGCGGAGTCAAAGAAATAAAAAGGCATTTAGATACTAGAGCATTATGCAACTCATAATCCACCGCGGGACAAAAGAAATCGGAGGTAGCTGTGTTGAGCTAAGTACAGTTAATTCAAGAATTCTGATTGATTTCGGGATGCCGTTAGTAAAGAAAAATAAAGAAAGATTTGATCCGGGTATTTTAAAAGGGAAATCAGTCAAAGAGCTAAAACAACTTTCTATTCTACCGGAGATTGACGGCCTGTATAAAGATGAAAATAAAGCGATAGATGCGATTTTGATATCTCATTCACATCTAGATCATTACGGACTCTTAGACTATGTCCATCGAGACATACCCATTTATTTGAGCGAGGGAGCAAAGGAATTAGTTGATATTACAAATTTTTTTGTTTATAGAAAAGCCAGGAATTTTAATGCTAAACTTGTGCGTGCTCGGGAACCTTTCGTTATTAAAGATTTCAAGGTAACTCCCTACCTTGTAGACCATTCTGCTTTTGATGCCTTAGCTTTTTTAATCGAAGCTGAGGGTAAGCGATTATTTTATTCCGGTGACTTCAGGGGGCATGGAAGAAAGAGCATATTATTTAAACAGACGGTTGAGAATCCGCCCAAGGATATAGATTGTCTTTTAATGGAAGGATCTATGCTCGGCAGGAGCGAACAGTTTTACAATAATGAGGAAGAAATAGAGAGTCGTATCATAAAGATTCTTAAAGAGAGCAGTGCTGTTACGTTTCTCTTTGTTTCATCTCAAAATATTGATAGGCTTGTTTCAGCGTATAGAGCGTGCCTCAAAACAGATTCAATATTTGTTATTGATTTATATACTGCTTTTATTTTGGATAAGCTTAATAAAATATCAAAAGGAATTCCGCGATTTGACTGGAAAAATATCAGGGTTAAATTTTTAAAACACCACGCTGATGCATTAGCGAATAATAATAAAAAAGATTTGCTGTATCTGTACAATGAGCGAAAAATTAATATGGAAGAAATAAATAATAAAAAGGATAGAATTTTGATGTTAGCAAGAGACAATTCTGTTTTTCCACGTATTCTAAAAAATATTAATTCGATAAAAGGATCAAAGATCATTTATTCAATGTGGGATGGGTATCTGACTGAGGATTTTAAGAATTTTTGCAATGAAAAAGGCTTAATTGTAGAGTCAGTTCATACAAGCGGTCATGCTGAATTAGAAGATTTAAAGAAGTTTGCTAATGCCCTGAACTATAAAAAACTGATTCCCATCCATACTTTTGACAAAGAAAGATATCCTGAATATTTTAAAAATGTGCAGATTTTGGAAGACGGAGAGGTCCTTGAACCAGATTGACCTTACTTGATTTATCCGGCCAGAGGTCTATAATTAAGCTATAAACCAACTGAGAAAGACCGGAATCCTAAAGTTTTATAATATTATTTTGAGTGTAATACTCTGGCAATGACCTTGCGGCATTTCTTCACTTTGACGCAAGAGGACGTACTTAGGGCATAGCAGGAAGTGGAGCTAGGGACAAGGTTATAAAGAAATTCCAGAAAATGCGGATTCCGTGTATTAATTGTTATGCGTAAATAAAAAATGGATTTGTTAACTTTTATATCTAAAATTATAGGAACATTAGCTTGGCCAATAACAACGATAATTTTTGCTTTTATATTTAAAAAGCCAATTTCTAAGGTGCTAGAAAATATTGAATCTCTTACATATAAAGATGGTCTGGTAAAATTTGCCAAGAAAACAGAACAAATTGGAAAAGAAGTAGAGAAACAAATACCATTGCAAGAACCACTTTCGGTAAGAGTTTCGGATGAAGCCCAAGCACAGGAAACATTAACTATAGCAGAGGGACAACAGGAAAGGCAAGAGTCTATAGAAAAACTACCAAGAGATGATTTTGATAAAATATACATGGAAGTTGAAAAATCTCCTCAGTTAGCTATTATGCAAGCGTGGACAAAATTAGAAATGGAAGCCATGCTTGCTTTAAAGCGTTATAAATATTTCCAAGAAAAAGGTGAGATTTCAATAAGTCCCATTGCTCTTTTAAGAGGCCTTAAAGAGAAAGGATTATTGGATGAAAAACAAATACAAATATTTGATGGGCTAAGAAAATTGCGAAACATTGCAGTGCATCGTGTATTACGTCCCATACCGGAAGGAATAGTATTAAGCTATATAGACGCCGCAAAGAAAGTATATATATATCTAAAAAACAAAAACCTATAACAACTCATTTGGGTTGACTTTTTGCGCCGCTAAAGCGGCTTCAAAAGGTCGCTCAATTCGAATGGTATGAATAAAATAAAAAAATGAATGAACTTGAACAAGCCATACTAAAGAATCATCTAACACTAGATTGTCCAATAATAACTTTATCTAAACAAGTTTCTGACTCCAATAATAATGACCTACATAAGGGGGCGGGATTTATATCTCAAGTTGAAGACGGACAATTCTTACTGAAGTTATATTCTGATAAGTCATACCCTATCAATAAATTTCTTTCTCAATCAGGAAGTAAGGCCGGAGAGTTAATAAAAGAATCTGAGTATTTTTCTTTGTCTGCTTTTGACTTATATGGCAGGAATTGGACAACAGATAGGTTGCTAATAACTATCCATTCAAGCAATAACAAGGGGTACTTAATTACTTCAAAAATCCGTGAATTGCAATATAAGCATGAACTTCATAAGCCATTAGATTTTAGTTTCTTGAAGATTAGGTTTCGCAACAATATAGATTTTCCTTGTAATATAATTACTAAAAATCAGAAAATAGTCGATGGAGAAGAAATCTCTGGAGCGTATAAAAGAAATGTTGTAAAATTTGATTCATGTGGTTTTAATTTTGAAATACACAAACAAAAGATAGGGGTTGAAATAAAAGTTTATTCCAAGTCCATTTCCATAAATGAAGCCATTATAGTAAGAATCACGGAAGCCTTTCAATTTATTTTTGGAACGACATTATCTTGGGCTACATTAGAAATAACACAAGGGCAAAAATCAATAGTAAAAATAAAGCCTCCCCATATGGGTAAAGACATTTCTCGTGTTTTTCCTCCCCTAACTCTTACTTATCATGCGGAACACAATGATATCTGGAAATTATTTGATAAATACCTTAAGCATGTGATCAGTTTTAACAAAAATACATGGCATCCTCTTTTTATGAGGATACATTCAGTTATTGAATCTGGGAACGCATCGTTTGAAGCTAAAGCATTAACCATTTCTGTTTCTATTGAAGGAATATTGAAAAGTGAATTTTTTAAAGTGTTTGAAATTGATGAGAATTTTAAAAAACAAATTAATCGAGCAAAAGAATTATTTAAAAAATGTCCTGACTTGTCTAGTGAGTTTCAAAAAAGATTAGAAGGATCCTTAGGGAACATGAGGAACCCACGTGCGAAAGACAGGTTATTAATTTTAAAAGAAAAAGGTCTAATTGAAAATAAATTTATTATAGCATGGGATAAATTACGAAATAGCAGTGCACATGCAGATAGTGCGAATTGGGAAGACTTGCAAACGTTTTTGGATCGCTATAGCACTGTTTTGGTTCTTTTTTATCAATTAATATTTTTATCTATAAAATATACCGGTAAGTATTCCGATTACAGTACATATGATTTTCCCATAAAAGATTTTAATAAAAAAATTGCATAACAATTCGCTTCACACTGACCGGAAACCGCGCTTTTTCGGGCGCAGCTTTCAGCAGGTGAGTTTGAATGTTATGCGAGAAAAAAATGAAATTTAATGAATTTTACGAAATAATTAATGATATCAAAACCGTTAGGCTCCTATCATTAGAGAAAGAATCCGCATCTACTTTACCAAGGCAAGTAGTTTTCTTTCATTATGTTAAAGCTATTTCTTTACTTGATGCCATACAAATTCTTACTCAAAAAAATAAAACAAATGAAGCAGGAATTATCTTGCGCAGCTTATTGAACTTATTTATTAACTTCAAATGGCTAACTTTAACCGATTCTGATAAACGCATGCAACGATATGCCGATTTTGAAATAATAAGTAAAAAAAGAAAAATGGATCTAGCTGGAGTCTTATCTGCGGATGAAGAAGAAAAACAAAAAACAAAAGAAATCGAAAATCAGCATAAAGTAATAATTGAAAAGTATAGTCTAAATCCAAAAGATTGGAAAAGCATGACCCAATGGTCTGGCAAATCTATTCGCCAAATGGCTATAGATGTAGATTTGCTGGCAGACTACGAAAAGGTATATTCTTATCTTTCATTCGAAGAACATACAGATCCCTCAACCATAACAAACTATATTTCGCGTTCAACAAATGAAGAAAATATATACATTGCAAATCCAGATGATTATTTAATCGCCTTAATACTATGGACGGCTATTTCCTATTACTTTCAGATTGAGGAAGTTGTTGCCAAAATATTTAACGTTAATTTTCCAGAACAAACTGTAAATCTTAGAACATTGGCTAACAAATATCTTAATGACGCAATAAGAATGAACACATAACGACTCAATCCAGCGAACTTTACCGCCGCCTTTCAGGTGTCCGTAAGCCGCTGTTTTTTGTGGTTATATGAAAAATAAAAATGGGAAATGAATTAAGACCAAATAAAGCAGAACAAGAATTTCTCACACTCGCTTACAATAGATTTTACGATATTTTCGAAGAAGCAATGAATGATTCCTTTTGGGGAAAAGATAGTTGGTATCGATTTTCCAAAACAAAAGATGGGTTTACAGTATATTCAGAACTGTTAAATTATGAACCAATAAAATGGGTTATTGAGCATATTAAAAAATCACGTCCCCCAATGGAAGCGGAAATTGGTGGCGAATTATTCAAAATAATAAGAAATATAGTTAATCATTTTCCTTTTTTTAGTAGTTGGGATGATGCTTGGATTAATAAATCAATTATAAATTGGCATAAAGAAACCCAATCCATTGATAAATTTTTTGAGAAATATAAAGGTAAAGAGGTTGTAAAATATAGATTTTGGGAGGCAGAAAAAAAGAAGATGACTTATTTAAGCATAAACTTTCCATCTACCTACAATTACGATGATAAAATATTTCTGAAGGATATATTGAGTGAAAAGGAAGGCGTTAAATTTTCTTTTATTTTGATGAAACGAATTTTAGATACACAGGTAGAAGAAATAAACGTAAAATAAATTACCTTTTTAAAAAGAGGAGAACCAACGAGCAAAGAAGCCATTGTCAAATGTGAGCAAGAATGATTTTAAGAACTTTGATTGCATTTTTAATATACTGAAGGATAGGGGACTGAAAGGTACCAGCTCCTTTTTTGGTCAAAGTAATTATTGAGAAAGGTTCTTAAAACGGGCATTGACCCCTTAAAATAATATAGAAACCGAAGGCAGGTTTGATGGATATAAACCACAAAAGTGGGAAATATGGGTTTGGGGCGATGAGAAATTTGCATTAATGAAAAGAAGTTCGTATGTTAACTAACTATAGGAATTAAATTAATTATGAAAAAATTGCAATACATAAGCATTAAAGTTTCAATTATTTTTTCTATCTTATTGTTTTTTAGTTTCGGATGTGGAAATAATTTGCCTGATGAGCAACAATTTAAAAACTGGCTCAGTATAATTTATACTCATGAGACTGGCTTAAAAGCTGATAAAATCTCAGTTGATCGTTGGGAGAGAACCCCAAAACAAGTTTATAAAAACTTTCCCGGTTTGGATGGATTTGAAGTGGAAGCAATGATTTTTTCATTTCCGAGTGAGAGCGAATATTCTACAGAGATTGAATTCTTTAACAAAACTACAATTCATTATGTTTATTGTAAATATCATAAGTTTAATGATAAATGGTCTCTTCATGCTTCCAGTTGGGGAGGTGGTTATTGGAAAGAGGATCCTCAAAAATGGGGATATCTAGTAGAAGAATGTAAATTTCAGGTAGAAAAATTCAGAGAGGAATACCGCAATGAATTATTAAAGAAAAAATAAAAATTAAATTTATAAACTTTTAGAAATTGGGGGGGGGCACAATACTTAACTTTAATTGACATTATTTAAGTCGAGGATATAGAAGAAGGTGGGGTTAACCATTGCCACCATGTAACAAAACAGGTTAAACAGAAATGTTGCATAGTAATTGAAAGTTTTTGCAATATAGAAAAAGGGAGAAAAAGGGGAGAAAAAGGGGCCAACTCCCTTTTTTAAGGGCGTTGATCCCTTAAAAAATAAATTTTCTTTAGGATTAATTTTTAATAAAATCTAAATGATATGTCAATTACAGAAAAATCTTTAAAATTATTGTGGGCAAATGCTGCAGGCCTATGTTCATTTGCTGCCTGCGATGAAAAGTTGACTGTACGTCAAGCTGGTAGTGTAGCACCACATACTTTAGGAGAAATGGCTCATATTAAAGGTAGAGGCAACGGATCAAATCGCTATGATGAAAACCAAACAGATGAGCAGAGAAATAGTTATGAAAATCTAATCTTACTATGCCCCAACCACCACACATTAATTGACAAACCGGAAAATGAAGAGATTTATTCAGTGGAGATTCTGCTAAAAATGAAATTTGATCATGAAAATAAAGTAAATAACAAATTGCAAGTCGAAAAGCTATCTGACATAGATAAAGTCAAATATGAGATCTCAATGTATCTTGCGGAAAATAAAGAAACATGGTTGCAGTATGGTCCTGTGTCTGAGACCGCTAAAAAGAATCCACATAGTGACGAAATTTATGCCGTATGGAAATCTGAACGATTATCCACGATTGTACCTAACAACAGATTAATTGTTAAAATCTTAAAGAAATATAAAAGTTTATTTAGCAAAGATGCTCAAAAAACGGTTAGCATGTTCTTATTGCATGCTTTCAGTTACGAAAAATGGGTAAATGATGAAATTCCTTATCAAGCTGTTATGAGGTTTCCTGTTGAATTTGAATGTCTAATTATGGAGAGCTGAATATGCCTGCACGTAATGAAAATTTTCCTTGGTTGAGCCATTATGGTAATTACATGTTTTTTGAAAAAATGATGTCTAGACATAAAAAAGTTAGTAAAATTAGTAATATCGATCAAGGGCATTATCAATTAGGCCTTTTTAATGGAAGTGAGATAAAAGTATTTATTTGTGAGTGCTACTCTTTTGGTTTAGCTGAATATTATGAATCAGTAGAAAAGTTAGGCAAGCTTGATGCTATTATCATTAATTCAAACTGGTGTGGATATACTCGCGAGGTTAAATGGCATTGTTTAAAAAACCGTGTCGGACTTTTTGATATTGGCGGCTTTATGGCCGCTCTCAATGGAGATAAATTTTGGGAATATATGACTGGTGACGAAGAAGAATACTTCAAAAGAAAAGGGTGGATTTGATGGAAGAAGTTTCTATTTATGGATTCGGGTCATTTTTTAATAATAGAACAGAATTTCGAGATATAGATATGTTAATCATTCACCCTGATATTAATTATAATTCTTGCCAATTTTCTCTTATATGTAAGAGATATCTTTTATCAATTATTAATAATATAGAACTTACAATATTATCATGTTCAGAGGAAAAAGAAATCGATTTTATAAAAAAAAGTAATGCTAAATTTCTAGGTATAGTCAAAGAAGATTCTGTTTCAGGTGATTTTATTAATATTATTAAAAAACATATCAATTTAAACCATATAACCTTGCAAGACATAAGGCGAAAGAGGGAATTTATTGATAATATAAATTGAAACACATGACAAATCATTTTAGCGGATGTAAAACTGCGACTTTCGTTCCTCAATTCAAATGTTAAATTTCACAAAGGCTAATTCTGTCTTTGTTTTTGTGGGTTAGCTTAGCAGAATAGAGGAGAGGATTGTTTATCCGTTTCGAACCCAGATTAGATAAAAAGCTTGCATTTAGCAATATCATTCTATAAAATAAATATGGTAGTTATGGAAGATAAATCTGTAAATGACAAATACAAGAAAGATAACAGAATGTCCATTCCAGAGAAAGATAAATATTATACTGATATATTGAGAGAGTATGATACCTTCACTGCACAAAAGAATAAAAGGTGGGATATTTTAAAGAAATTGGAAAAAGAGGATGTTTCCAAGGGTAGGAAGGTAGGCGTTATTGCTTTAGTTGCAGATGAAAGTAGCATGAAAGCATCTATTTCTCATCGTGATATACCAGCTATTGGTAGTGCGCTATCAAGAATTGGAGAAGTGGATATATTAAGATTAATATTAAATAGTCCGGGAGGAGATGGGGTTGTCGCTGAAAAAATAGTTGATATGTGTAGGAATTATTGTAAAAGCTTGGAAATTATAATACCTAATATGGCAAAAAGCGCAGCAACACTTATGGCTTTATCTGCAGATAAAATAGTTATGGGGTATTGTTCAGAGATAGGTCCAATAGATGCTCAGGTTCCTATTAGGATAGGAGGCATTCCGAGGTATATTTCGGCACAGTCTTTCATAAATGCAAAACAAAAATTGCACAAGGAATTTGATGAAGCTGTTAAGGCAAAAAAAGATGTTAGGGTGGCATTGCAACAGATAGCAAGTTTAAATATTCCTTTTATAGAACAGTGCGAAAAATATATGGGGTTTAGTAAGGATATGGTTACAAAAAATTTAAGTAATTATATGTTTAAGAAATATGCAGAAGATAAAGAAAAATTAAAAAGTAAAATAGCTAAAGTATTAGAAGCATTATTGTCTACAGAAAAGTTTATGGTGCACGGGAGAATGATCAATGCATATACGGCTAAAAATGAATTGGATCTTAATGTTGTATCATTAGGAAAAGATAGTAGTTATTGGAAGAAAATATGGGAATATTATGTGAGAGCAGATATAGGGTTAGGAGGAAGGAGGGGAGAAAAAAGAATGGCCAAAATGATAGAGATGAAGAACGAGTTGTTATTAGCAGGATAAGTATGTTATATTAGTATGCAGGATAAAGATATGACAAAAAAAGATAAAAAAGAAAAAGAAAAAATGGAAGAATTTCCTGAAATAGACGAAGCACTAAAAGCTATGGAAAGGCTTGATGCTGTAGACAATGCACAAGACAAAGAAGAATTAGAACTATCTCCTTCTTATTATCCAATTTACATATTATAGTCATATTCCTTTTACTAAAAAAATATTGGTTTAAATTGGTCTTCCTTAATTTATTTATTCAATGACCTCATTAGCCAGCATTTTTTAAGTTAATAATAAGCTTTTT
>CAZSDJ010000022.1:0-27652 GCA_964605645.1 uncultured Planctomycetia bacterium | reverse complement strand
GGTTTTCACCTTTTGGCTATACTTATAGCAAAGAGAAGAAACTGTTAGAGATTGATAAGAGGGAAGCTGATATTGTAAAACTAATTTACACCATGTATCTGGCAGGTAAAAGCACGCAGGATATTGCCGTATATCTGAATAAAAAGAAATACCAGACAAGGACAGGTAAGCAGTTTTATAATAAATTCATCTGCGATATTTTGAAGAATCGAATTTATACCGGAAAAATTGTCTGGAATAAGAAGCACTACGATAAAAACCAGAAGACAAAGAAACATTATAAGTATATCAGGAATGATCCTTCAAAAATCATAATCGCTCAAGGCAAGCATACACCGATTATTGATGAGCAGGATTTTGAGCAAGTTCAGAAATTGCTAGCCGTGAAAAAGAAACGGTGGAGGCCGAGAGCAAAAAATCAGGAATATCTTTTGGCGGGCTTGCTTAGTTGCGCTAAGTGTAGTCATAAATATCATGGGGTATCATCGATATCGAATCACAGGATAAACAAAAAGAAACGGTGGTATCGTTGCTCCGGGCCTTACGTCAATCGTGTTAGATGCACGAACAGGGCAGTTAAGGCAGAAGATATTGAACCGGAAGCAACAAAGATAGTTGCTCAACTGGTAGAAAATGACAGGCTGAAACAGTACCGATGGACGACAGGGACTTTGCCGAGCGGGGCAAATTTTCCTGATTTTGGCGAAAATACCAAAATCGACGCAACTTTGTTGCGAAATAAGCTTGATGATAACCATAAAAAACAGGTAAAACTCACAGACGCTTATCTGGAGAATTTGCTTGGTGAAGAAGTGTATCGTGATAAAATGGAAACCCTGCGAGGCGAGGAAGACGGATTGAAAAAACTCCTTGCGGGATATGAACTTAGAGAGATTGAAAGCGAGAGATCCGAAGGGTATTTGAACAGGGTAAAAGACTTTCTTGAAGGGTATGATGACAGTCTTACAAAGGTGAGTTTTGAGCAGAAACGGCAGATGGCCGGACTGCTTTTTAAAAACATCAAAATCGCCCCCGCCATCGGCGGGGCTCGCCCCCAAAAAAGAATTGCTTTTTCTCTTTTTGCCCCATTTAATTTATTGTTTTCAGAAACAAAAGAAAAACAAAAATGCCAACAAAATCAAAGAATTTCAAAGATTCAGCGAAAAAAATCTACATCAGAACGTTCGGCTGTCAAATGAATGATCGCGATAGTGAAGCGCTTTTGGGGCTTTTTTTGCAGGAGGGGTATGTGCAAGCAAAGTCAGAAAAAGAAGCTGACGTTATTTTAGTCAATACTTGTTCGGTGCGCGACCATGCTGAAAACCGTGCCCTGTCTTTGCTGGGAACCTACAAGAAGTTTAAGCCGGGTTTCGAAGGACGAAAGACGAAGGACGAAAGGACGAAATCGTCTGTCGTCCCAGCGAAGCGGTCATCCTTCGTCCCTCGGAAAGTAATTGGCCTCATTGGATGTATGGCGCAGAATAAAGGCGATGAAATTTTTAGTAAGATGCCGCATCTTGATTTGATTTGTGGGCCGTCATCTTTTTTTAAAATCCCGGAATACATAGAAAAGATAAAGGATCAAGCCCCGCCTGCGACTTCGTCTCGGCGGGATCCCGCCGAACACCATAGGTGTGCAGGCGGGAGATTAAGGATCAAGGATTTAAAAGATAAAGCTCGAGATGAGAGTTTTTATGGCAGTCTTTACCGGCAAGAACCGGATCATGCTCAGGTGGTTATCTCAACTGGTTGCTCGAACTTCTGTTCTTATTGCATTGTGCCTTATACTCGCGGTAAATTACGTCCGAGAAATCCCGAGAATATAATTTCTGAAATAGAAAACAATATTAAACACGGCAGAAGAAAAATTACGCTGTTAGGGCAGAATGTGAATGATTACTATAGTCCAAAGTCCAAAGTTCTAAGTCCTAAGTCATTTGTGGAATTATTGAGAGAGATTGATAAGATTGAGGGGTTGGAGGAGTTGGATTTTGTTACCAGCCATCCTAAAAATACCTCAAAAGAGCTATTTAAAGTGATGGCTGAATCAGATAAAATCAGAAAACATCTTCACTTACCATTTCAGTCAGGTTCAAACCGAATTTTAGAGTTGATGGGCCGGGGATACACCCGAGAAAAATACTTAGAGCTTACAAATCAATACAAGCAAACAACGGGAGGAACATTGGGGACAGATATTATAATTGGGTTTTCGGGTGAAACTGATCAGGATTTTGCTCAAACAAGAGATTTGGTGGAGCAGGTAAAATTTAAATATGCTTTTATCTTTAAATACTCGCCGCGCTTTAAAACTAGAGCTGCCGAAATGGCAGATGATGTGCCCGAGAAAGTTAAGAGCAGGAGGCACAAGGAACTTCTTGATTTACAAAAGGAAATTTCGGCTTCGTTATAAAATTTAAAAAATAAAATAAATGAAAAAAATTATTTTTATTGTTGGCCCGACCGCAACCGGGAAAAGTGATGTCGCTTATTTTTTGGCAAAAAGAATTCAGGCGGAAGTTGTATCGTGCGATTCAATGCTTGTCTATAAAGAACCCAGTATTATTACAGCAAAACCTGCCAAAAAAATTTTTTCAGAAATTCCGCATCATTTTATCAATTTAATATCAGTTACAGAAAAATACAGTGTTTATGATTATTACCAAGAAGCAACCAAAAAAATAAAAGAACTTTATAAAAGAAAAATCCCGGCCATTGTTTGTGGCGGAACAGGGCTTTATTTTAAGGTGCTCTTAGATGGTATCTTTGATCAACCAGACACAAGTGATGTGTTGCGAAAAAGATTAAGGCAAGAGGCCAAAGAAAAGGGAACTAAAAGTTTGTATAATAAATTAAAAAAGGTTGATCAAAAAACCGCAGAAAAGATTTCTGAAAATGATCAAAAAAGAATTATTCGTGCTTTAGAAGTCTATCAGCTTACGGGAGAAACTTTAGCTGCAAAGAAAAAAGAAGCTAAAGGGCTGTGGGGTGAGGTTCTGATTCAGGTTTTTGGATTGAAGCTAAGCCGAGATAATTTATACCAGCGAATAAATGAAAGAGTAGAGAGAATGTTTTCTAAAAGAGCAGTAGATGAAGTTAAGAGATTATTGAGCAAAAATTTAAGCATGACTGCAGAAAAAATTATTGGGATTAAAGAAATAAGAGATTATTTGAATAAGAATGGGGACAGTCCCCATTCGGGGACAGTCCCCTTGATCGAAGAGGTAAAGGAAAAAATAAAACAAAATACGCGCAGATTTGCAAAGCGGCAAATTACTTGGTTTAAAAAAGATTCTCGTATAGAATGGATTGATATAGAGGGCAAAACAGCTAAAGAAGTAAGTGATGAAATAGAAACTAGAGTCCGAGGTCCTAAGTCCTAGGTCAAATAAAATATTATAGACTTAGGACTTTGGACTATGGACTTAGGACTGAATATATGATTGAAACTCAAAAAAAGGAAAAAGCACTATTAGCGGTTGTTAAAACTCCGGATGAAAGCTGGAGTAAAGAAATGCTATCATCTGAGTTTAAGTCTTTAGTCTTATCGACGGGGACTAAAGTTGCAGAACTAGCCGGTTTTAATTTAAATCAACCCAACGCTTCACTCTATATTGGTAAAGGGAAAGCAGAAGAGCTGAAAGAAATTGTAGACGCAAAACAGGTTAATGTTGTTATTTTTAATAGTAATTTAAATTATAGCCAGCAGAGAAATTTAGAAGATCTGCTGGAAGTAAAAACCTTAGACAGAACGCAATTAATTTTAGATATTTTTGCAAAGCATGCCAAGACCAAAGAAGGAGCATTGCAGGTTGAATTAGCTCAGCTTCAATATTTATTGCCGCGACTAAGAGGAAAGGGAGTTGCGCTTTCCCGTTTGGGGGGAGGTATTGGTACAATTGGCCCGGGTGAAACAAAACTTGAAGTTGATCGCCGGAAAATTTCAGAGCGAATTACTCGCCTTAAACATGAGATCAATCAAGTAAGTCAACACCGGGATGTTGTTAGAAAAAAGCGCCAACGCCAAAAAATACCGGTTTGTTCTTTGGTTGGCTACACCAATGCCGGAAAGACTACTTTGTTTAATGTGTTGACCGAAAATTCGCAAAAAACTTCTTCTGATTTATTCACTACCTTAGATACAGTGACCAGAAAGACTCAAATCAAAGAGGGGATGAAGGCTGTTGTATCTGATACTGTGGGGTTTATTCACAAACTGCCGCCAAATTTAATAGAGGCTTTTAAAGCAACTCTAGAAGAGCTTGATTATTCCGACATTTTGCTCCACGTTATTGATGCTAGTTCACCGAATATAGCTCAAATAAAAAAATCAGTTGAACAAGTTTTAATTGAGTTAGATTTAAAAGAAAAGAAAGAAATAATTGTGTTTAATAAAATTGATAGCCTAGATCAAGTAACTTTAGAAAAAATGGAAAGAGCGCACCCCGATAGTGTTTTCATTTCTGCTGCAACCGGCCGGGGGATTGAGGGATTAAAAAAAGAAATTTATAGACATCTTTCTGATAATTTTTTGGAACTGGTAGTAAAAGTTCCCATTACCAGGATGGACATTGTAAATTTTCTCCACAAGAATAGCCAGGTTATAAAGATAAATTATGAAAAAGATATAATTAATTGCTGGATAAGAATTTCAAAGTCAAGATTACCTTTTCTAAAAAAAGAAAAATTAACCATAAAACTCCTTGCCTAACCAGCTCCAATAAACTTATGATTTTTTGTCCGCAATGACGGAGGGAAATAAAGATTTAAGAGCATTGTTGGATTATTTTAAAAAATAATTAGAAATTATTTAAAAAATAACTTGACAAAACTTAAATTATATTGTATAAATGAATTGCGATGGAATGGCGGGAGATTGAAGAACAATTTGAGTTGGATATTCCTGTAGATGAGCCGATTTTCCCGGTCAATATTGTCTGTAAATTATTAGATATTCAGTATTATCTACTTCACGAAATTGTGAAAGAAGGGATTTTGTCTGCAGTAAAGAGGGAAAAAAAGAAGCTATTTTCCTTGAAAGACATGAAACAACTTAAATACATAAAACATTTGGTAGAAGATCAAGGCGTGAATATCAAAGGGGTAAAAGTAATTTTAGAAATTAAAGAAGAAGAGTAGTTTTTTTTGGAATATAGTTAGCACTCTTGGCTTGGGAGTGCTGGAATAAATTATTTGCACTCCCAAGCCGAAAGTGTTATTTTAAATTAATAAGGAAAGGAAAAATAAAATATGAATTTAGAAAAATTTACAATTAAAGCCCAGGAAGCGATTGTGGAAGCGCTGGAGATCGCGCGTAAGTATAAACACCAAGCGCTGACCCCAGAGCATATTGCTTATTCTTTGCTCAAAGACAAGAAAGGCGTTGCTTATCAAATTTTAGGCAAACTGGGAATAAATCCAGATGAAGTTTTAAAAAGGATAGAAGATCATCTTTCTTCGTTACAAAAAGTTTTAGGACAATCTAGTCAAATTTATGCTTCTCAAGCTAGCGCACAAATTTTAAGTCAAGCAAAAGAAACCGCTACTAAATTAGGTGATCAATACGTAAGTTCGGAAGTTTTGTTGTCTGTACTTGCTACTGATAAAAATTCATTATTAGCTAATTACCTGTCTAAGCAAGGAGTTAGTCCACAAGATATATTGAGAACTATAAAAGAAGTCCGAGGAAGCCATAAAGCAGATAGCCAAGCAGCCGAAAGCACTTATCAGGCTCTAGAAAAATTTGGTCGGGATTTAACAGAAATAGCAAGAAAAGGAAAACTCGATCCGGTTATTGGCCGTGATAATGAAATTAGGCGCCTAATGCAAGTTTTGTCGCGCCGGACTAAAAACAATCCTGTTTTAATTGGAGATCCTGGCGTGGGGAAAACGGCAATTGTAGAAGGCTTGGCACAAAGAGTTGCTCAACAAGATGTCCCTGAAGGCCTTAAAAACAAAAAGATAATTGCTCTAGATTTAGGCTTAATGGTAGCCGGAGCAAAGTTTAGAGGTGAGTTCGAGCAACGCCTGAAAGGAGTTTTAAAAGAGATTGAAGCAAAACAAGGCGAAATTATTCTTTTTATTGATGAACTCCATACTGTGGTTGGAGCCGGTTCTGCAGAAGGGGCGGTGGATGCGGCAAACATGCTAAAGCCGGCTTTGGCTCGCGGTACTTTACGTTGCATTGGAGCAACTACTTTAGATGAATACAGAAAACATATCGAAAAGGACGCAGCTCTGGAGAGAAGATTTCAGCAAATTATAGTTGAAGAACCATCTGCTGAACAAACGATTGCAATCTTGCGCGGTTTAAAAGAAAAATATGAAATTCACCATGGTGTAAGGTTGAAGGACTCGGCTTTAATTGCGGCGGCACTACTGTCGGACCGCTATATTACTGCCAGATTTTTACCGGATAAGGCAGTTGATTTAATTGATGAAGCCGCGTCTCATTTGCGTATTGAAATAGATAGCAAACCGGAAGAAATTGATCGGCTGGAAAGAAAAATCTTAGAACTTCAAATTCAAAAACAAGCTTTAAAAAAAGAAAAAAGTAAACAATCGGAACAAGAGCTAAAACAAGTAGAAAAAAATATTAAAGACTTGGAAAAAGAGTTGGGTTCAAAGAAAAAGCACTGGGAAAAAGAAAAAGATGTAATTACCCAGATTCAGGGCAAAAAAGAAGAAATTGATAAGCTAAAGAATCAAAGTGTTGAATTAGAAAAAGAAGGGAAGTTAGATAAAATTGCTGAGATTAGATATGGGAGAATCCCGGAGTTATCTACTCAGGTGGAGGATTTAAATAGCAAATTGGTTAAATTACAAAAAGAAGAAAAAATGTTAAAGGAAGAAGTTGACGAAGAAGATATTGCTCAAATTGTATCCCGTTGGACCCATATCCCTGTATCTCGCCTGATGGAAGAAGAAGTAAAAAAATTGCTGCGGATGGAAGATGAAATAGAAAAAAGAGTCGTTGGCCAAGATGAAGCGGTAACTTTAATCTCTGATTGTGTGCGCAGGGCTCGTTCCGGCTTGGCTGATCCCAACAAGCCATTAGGTTCTTTTATTTTTTCCGGCCCGACTGGGGTCGGTAAAACTGAGCTCGCGAAAGCTTTAGCTGAATTTTTATTTGATACAGAAGATGCTTTAATTACCTTAGATATGAGTGAATATATGGAGAAGTTTGCAGTATCTCGCTTGGTGGGAGCTCCTCCCGGTTATGTTGGTTATGAACAAGGCGGCCAACTGACAGAGAAGGTAAGAAGGCAGCCTTATTCGGTTATTCTTTTTGACGAGATAGAAAAAGCACACCCGGATGTATTTAATATTCTTTTGCAAATTTTAGATGAAGGCCGGCTTACTGACTCGCAAGGCCGAATTGTAAATTTTAAGAATACTTTAATTATTATGACTTCTAATATTGGAAATCAGTTTTTTACTGACCCTCAAGCTAAAAAAGAAATAATTAGAAGAAACCTCAGACAAGAGCTAAAAAAACATTTTCGTCCGGAGCTATTAAATCGTCTCGACAATATTATTGTTTTTAACAGCTTGGAACTTTCCGACATTAAAAAAATAGTTGATATTCAAATGGAAACTGTTAAAAAAAGATTAACTGATAAAAAAATTAAGATTGAACTTAGCTCGGCGGCCCGTGACTATTTAGCTGAACGCGGTTTTTCACCCGAGTATGGAGCCCGGCCCTTAAACAGAGTAATCAAGCAACTAATAATTAATCCTTTAAGCGTAGAGATATTAAAAGGTAAGTTTCTAAAGGGAGATAAGATAAAAATTGATGAAAAAAAACGGCAAATATTTTTTACTAAACAGTAACCAGAGAAAGGCAGAAAGGAGGCTTAATGAAAGTAGAGATTTCTTTTAAGTATTTGGAGAAGAGCAAGTTCATTGAAAATGTCTTAGAAAATAATATGGATAAGTTAAAAAGAAAATTGCAAATTTTTAAAAAAGATGATCCGGTGCACGTATCGCTTCATATCGAGAAAAATCCCCATAAAGAAGAGTATTATTGCCGTTCTCATGTTTATTTACCAAAAGCAAAAACTATTGTTGCTAACGAAAAAAGCCGGACTGCAACTGCCGCAATCAATAAAAGTTTTCGGGCCCTCAACCGGCAATTAACTAAAATAAAAACTAAAATTGAAAGGCATCTCCAGAAAAGAAGAACTCGCAGATAATTTATAGATACAACTTGACACTCTTATTTTCTATGCTAACATATTAGCACTCACCCATTTAGAGTGCTAAGTCAATTTTAAAACTAAATTATTGATTATGGGAAAAATTGTAAACAAAAAAGAAAGAAAGACAGAAATTCTTGAATTGATAATCAACAGCTATATTCGGGAATCTAAACCGATCAGTTCCAGTTATCTTTGCCAGGAATACGAGCTAGATTGTTCTTCAGCAACAGTACGTAATGTAATGCATATTTTAGAAGAAGAAGGCTTAATTGCGCACATTCATACATCTAGCGGGAGGGTGCCGACAAAAGAAGGGTTTAAATACTATGTAGCTACCCTTAATCCAGAGCGCTTTGGTACTTTTTATAATGTGGAGTTAGATTTTTCTTCTGCAAGCAATTTACATCAAATGATTGAATATAGCTTAGATAAGCTTTCCGAAGTAAGTGGATATACATCTTTTTTGGGTATAAATGCTAAAGATAATCGTTTTTCATATCGTGGTACACGTTGTATATTGAACCAGCCGGAGTTCGAAGATATAAAAGTATTAAGAAATATATTTTATGCCTTAGAAGTTAAAATTGATAAACTCCAAGAGATCTTATTTGACTTAATGACCGAAAAAGTAAGAGTGTTAATCGGTAATGATATAGATTTTCCTGAAATGTCAGAATGTTCTTTAGTTTTATCTGGTTTTAAGGATGAGACAAGATCGCTAGTATTAGCTTTGCTTGGGCCGGTAAGGATGAATTATCTTAAAGCAGCAGCTTGTCTATATTCGGTTAAAAATCAACTCAAGGAGTCAGTGGATGACTATGTTTAGGCGCGGGGAGGAAGAAAAAATGAAAAAAGAAGAAAAAGGCCAAGAAAAAATGGATGATAAGGCTTGTGAAAAGAAGGAAGAAGATTTAGCTTCTGAAAAAAAAGGCCAAGAAAATAAAAAAATTAAAGAAACTGAAGCAGAAATGATCGCCAGGCAAAAGCAAGAATACCAAGATTTATGGAATCGATATTTACGGCTCCAGGCAGAATTTGATAATTATCGAAAACGTTCTTTACAAGAAAAAGCAGAATTTATTAAATTTGCAAATCAAGGTTTTATTTCTGAATTAATCGGGATTTTAGATAATTTTGAATTAAGCATTAAGTATGCTGATAAAAAGAATGATTTTAAATTGATGCATCAAGGTGTGGATATGATTATCAAACAGCTGCACGCTCTCTTAAAGTCAAAAGGCTTGGAAAAAATCAACACGATAGGAGAAAAGTTTGATCCACATAAACATGATGCCTTAGAAATTGTTGAAGATCAAGATGTAGATACCGATACTGTAGTTGAAGAACTACAACCCGGCTATTTGCTTTCGGGAAGAATTTTACGCCCGGCTAAAGTAAAAGTAGCAAAGCCAAAAAAAGAAGAAAAAAATAAAGGTAAAGAAGAAGAAGAGGAAGAAGATAAAGGAGACAAAGATAAATAAGACACTTCGTCGAGTAATTCGACTCAGTGTCATTAAAAATAAAGGTATTCGCTAAATAAAAACATTTTTAATGAGGAGGTAGGAAATGGCAAAGATAATTGGGATTGATTTAGGAACTTCAAATTCATCGGCAGCGATAATGGAAGGGGGAAGGCCTTCAATAATTCCTTCCGCCGAAGGCGCCGGTGTTGCAAGCGGAAAAGCTTTTCCATCAGTTGTTGCTTTCACCAAAGATGGGCAAAAGTTGGTAGGAGAGCCGGCTCGCCGGCAAGCTTCGGTTAATCCGGAAGGGACTATCAGCGGAGCAAAACGGAAGATGGGGACTCAATTTAAATTTAAAGTTTATGATAAGGAATACACCCCCCAGCAGATTTCAGCTTTTATTTTGCAAAAAATAAAACAAGATGCTGAAAGTTATTTGGGTGGCGAAATAAAAGATGCAGTGGTTACGGTGCCTGCTTATTTCAATGATAATCAGCGCCAAGCTACAAAAGATGCCGGGGTTATCGCCGGCCTCAACATCAAAAGAATTATCAATGAACCGACTGCAGCTTGCCTGGCTTATGGATTGAATAAGGTGGGCAAAGAATTTAAAATCATGGTTTTTGATTTTGGCGGAGGAACTTTAGATGTTACGATTATGGAAATGTGGGAAGAAGGAGGCTTTAAAGTTCTTTCTACCCATGGCGATACAAATTTAGGCGGCCGCGACATGGACCAAGCTTTAGTTGATTATATTGCCGAAGACTTTAAAAAAGAAACCGGCATTGACTTACGAAAAGATAAAATGGCTGATCAGCGCTTACGGGAAGCAGCGGAAAAAGCTAAAATTGAATTATCAAGCACCTTGACTACAGAAATTAACTTACCTTTTATTACCGCAGATCAATCCGGGCCAAAGCACCTTACCAAAACAATTAATCGGGCAAAATTAGAAGATTTGGTAAAGTCGATTGTTGTTAAAACTAAAGGGCCAATAGAGCAAGCAGTAAAAGACGCAAAGCTTACCACAAAAGATATTGATAAAATTATTATGGTCGGTGGCCCGACTAGAATGCCGATGGTACAAAAAACCGTAGAGGATTTTGTGGGAACAAAAATCGAAAGAGGGATTGATCCGATGGAATGCGTTTCAATGGGGGCTGCTATTCAAGGCTCAATTATAACCGGAGATACCAAGGACGTTCTGTTGCTTGATGTTACGCCGCTTTCTTTAGGTATTGAAACTTTAGGAGGAGTTTTTACTAAACTTATCCCCAGAAACACTACAATACCTACTAAAAAAAGTCAGAGCTTTTCAACTGCAGAGGATAATCAAACTGCCGTAACTATTAGAGTGCTTCAAGGAGAAAGAGAGATGGCGAAAGGCAATACGGAATTGGGTAGGTTTGACCTGGTGGGCATTCCGGCTGCGCCCAGAGGTGTTCCGCAAATTGAAGTTACTTTTGATATTGATTCTAACGGGATAGTCCATGTTCATGCAAAAGACAAAGGTACCGGCAAAGAACAATCGATAAGGATTACTGCTCCGCAGAAATTGTCAGACGAAGATATTGACAAAATGGTTAAAGAAGCAGAAGAACATGCCGAAGAAGACAAAAAGCAAAAAGAATTAATTGAAGTTAAAAATAAAGCGGATTCAGTAGTCTATACCACTGAAAAATCTTTAAAAGATTATGGGGATAAGATTTCTGAACAAGAAAAGAAAACTATTGAAGAAAAGATTAATAATTTAAAAGAGGTCTTGAAAAAATCTGATAGCAGCAAAGAGCAAATTGAAAAAGCAATGGAAGAGGCTACGCAAGCTTCTCATAAGTTGGCAGAACAGATGTATAAAGCCCAAGATGCTAAACAACAGCAGGCAGGTCCTGGCGGCCCTGGTGCAGAAGGTGCTGGCCCAGAGGGTGCAGAAGGGCAGCAGCAAGAAGAGCAACCGGAGCAACAGCAAGGAGAGAAAAAAGAAGAAGATGTGGTTGATGCTGAATACAAAGAAGAAAACAACGAAGACAAGAAATAATGAGTACACAAAGAGATTATTATGAAGTATTAGGGCTGAACAAAGGCGCTTCTGTAGATGAGGTAAAAAAGGCTTATCGCAAGCTGGCTATGCAGCATCATCCGGACCGGGTTCCGGAAGAGAAAAAGAAAGCAGCCGAAGAAAAATTCAAAGAAATATCAGAAAGTTATGCTGTATTAAGCGATCCAAAAAAGAAACAACTTTATGATCAATACGGCCATGCGGGGGTTGATTCGCGTTACAGCCAGGAAGATATTTTCAGAGGCGCTAATTTTTCAGATATTTTCGGAGGCGGCGGCGGTTTTGAAGATATTTTTGGTAGTGTTTTTTCTGACTTTGGCTTTGACATCTTTGGTGGCGGCAGGCAAAGCAGTAGAAGAAGAGGCTATCGTCAAGCTGCCGGTGAAAGCATTCAAGCTCGAATTAGAATTAGTTTAGAAGAAGCAGCTTTTGGTGCTGAAAAAGAAATAAATTATTACAGATTTGATTCTTGTTCCGCTTGTTCAGGGACAGGAGTTAAACCCGGTTCGTCTAAGGTTACCTGTTCACTTTGTAAAGGTGCAGGTTCTGTGCGAAGCGGGATGGGCTTTATCAGTGTTTCGCAAACTTGTCCTAATTGCCGCGGCCGGGGTAAAGTAATCAAAGATCGCTGTCGGCAGTGCTCAGGAGAAGGCCGGGTAAAAAAACAACATAAAATGAAAGTAAAAATCCCCAAAGGAGTCAAAGACGGCTCGATCCTTCGCTTGAAAGGAGAAGGAAGTTTTCTGGGCAATGGGCGTGGTGATCTCTATCTGCAAATTTCAATAGCGCAGCATTCTAGGTTTAGGAGAGAAGGTGATAATCTTCGTTGTCGAGTCAGTATAGATGCTTTACAAGCTATTTTAGGTACCGAAATTGAGGTGCCTACTTTAAGTGGTAAGGTGAAGATGAAAATACCTGCGGGTACACAGCCGGGCACGGTTTTTCGATTGAAGAATAAAGGTATGCCGGAATTAGATTCGAATCGTGCCGGCGATGAATTGGTTGAAGTTGGAATTGAAATTCCCAAAAAAGTTTCTAGAAAAGAACGCAAACTTTTTGAAGAAATAGCTAAGATTCATAAATAATAAAATATTTACAAAAGGAGCGAAAAAATGCCTACCTATGATTATCGCTGTCTAAAATGTGGTAAAATTTTTGAGGCGTTTCAAAAAATGACTGATAAGCCATTAAAAAAATGTGTCCACTGTGGCGGGGAAGTAAAACGACTGATTGGTTCAGGGACTGGAATTATCTTTAAAGGTAGTGGTTTTTATGAGACTGATTATAAACGAAAGAATAAATCGAAATCAAATTCTTCTAGCCAGGGCCAGTGCAAGAGCTGTCCAGAAAATAGTTGTGATTTAAAAAAGGAAAAATAATGGCAAAAACTATCAAGCCATTTAAAGCCACTCATTACCGAGAGGGCTTAATCAATGATTTTTCAAAAGTAGCATGCCCGCCTTACGATGTTATAAATGACAAACAAGCTAAAGTTTTAAAAAAACGTTCCCCATATAATTATTGCAGAATTAGCCTTGCTGAGGGCAAGAATTACGATAAGCCCGCCCAAAATTTAAAAAAATGGATTGATCAGAAGATTCTTGTTGACGAGCAAACAGAGAACTATTATCTTTATAAGCAAAAATTTAAAATCGCCAAAAAGGAATTTTCGCGTTATGGTATTCTTTGTTTGCTGAATATGAAGAAAAAAGAAATTTTTCCTCATGAGCGCACCTTGGCAAAGCCGAAGAAAGACCGCAAGAAAATGATTGCAAAGGCAAAAGCTAATCTAAGCCCAATCTTTGTTGTTGCCGGTGATGCTGGTAACTTTTTAAATTTATTATCGAAAAAATATAATAAGAAGAAACCGTTTATTAAATTTAAAGATGATCAGGGGAATCTCAATTGCCTTTGGAAAATAAGCGAAAAAAAAGATATAGAGAAAATATCTGCATCCCTGGATAAGTCATGCCTAGTTATTGCTGATGGGCATCATCGTTTTGAAACTTCTTTTGATTACTTTAAAAAGAATAAAAATAAATTTAAAGATCTTCAATACATTCTTGCCTACGTTGCATCTCCGCAAGCAGGTTTAGTGATTTTACCTACACATCGGATTATATCGGCACCAACTAAAAATAAAGAGAATTTTGCCAAATTAAAAAAAGAATGTAAATTAAAACAAGTAAGTAAAAAGGAATTAGTCAAAAAATTAAAAACAAAAAAAGGTTTTTGTTTTGGATTGTATTGGAAAAATAAATTTTATTTTGCAACCTTGCAAGATGATAAGATTTTAGATACAATATCTCCTGCTGTATATAAAAAGTTAGATACATATATCTTTCATAAATGTATCTTATCTAAATTAAATTATAAAAGTATGAGTTATAACCATAGCATTGATGAAGCAAAGAAAGTTGCTAAAAAGAATGAGATGGTATTTCTATTAAAGCCGGCATTGCTGGAGGCAGTGTTTGATATTGCCAAGGCTGGTTATAAATTGCCACAAAAATCAACTTATTTTTACCCAAAAATATTTTCGGGTTTAGTTTTGCGGAGATTTAAAAAGTGAATATATTTAAAAAAACTTTTGGCTTTGGAAAAAAGAAAAGAGTGCCAGATGGCCTTTGGAGTAAGTGTTCTAGGTGTTCAAATCTTATCTTTAATAAAATACTAGAAGAAAACTTAAAAGTTTGCCCTAAATGCGGGCATCATTTTATTTTAGGTTGCCACCGAAGGCTTGCAGTTTTAACAGATAAAAATACTTTTATTGAATTTGATAAAGATATGACATCTGACGACCCTCTCAAATTTTCCGGCCCTAAAAGTTATATAAATAAATTAGCAGCTGCAAAAGAAAAGACTAACTTGAAAGAAGCCGTTATAACCGGAACTGCTCAAATTAATAAAAAACCGGTGGCGCTAGCCATTACTGATTCTCGTTTTATTATGGGCTCAATGGGTTCGGCCATGGGCGAAAAGATTACGAGGATAATTGAACATGCAATTTCTGAGAAATTACCTGTGATTATTGTTTCCGGTTCCGGTGGTGGGGCTAGAATGTATGAAGGCATGTTTTCCTTGATGCAGATGGCGAAAACAAGTGGTGCTCTCCTGAAATTAAAAGAAGCAAAGTTGCCGTATATCTCTGTTTTAACTCATCCGACTATGGCTGGAATTCTTGCCTCGTTTGCCGGCCTGGGAGATGTTACTATAGCTGAACCAGGCGCACTTATCGGTTTTACCGGCCCGCGAGTGATAAAGCAAACTATTAAACAAGATTTACCGGAAGGTTTTCAAACATCCGAATTTAATCAGGAACATGGTTTTATTGATTTAGTGATCGAAAGAAAAGAATTAAAAAATAAAATTACAACTATTCTAAATTATTTGACTTGACATAGTTTAAAAAATATCTAAAATCTAGGCAATGGCTGACGTTAAATTTAAAAATATAAGAAAAACATTCAACGCCGATATTACTGCAGTTTCCGATGTTGACTTAGAGATAAAGGACAAAGAATTCGTAGTATTACTTGGCCCATCCGGTTGCGGGAAATCTACAACTTTGAGGATGCTTGCCGGCCTGGAAACGCCTACCTCAGGAGATATTTTTGTTGGCGACAAAAGAGTCAACGACATGCCTGCTAAAGATCGTGATATTGCAATGGTTTTTCAGAATTATGCGCTTTATCCTCATATGGATGTTTATAGTAATCTTGCCTTTGCCCTAAAGTTACGCCGTTATTCTCGCAGTGAAATTAAAAAACGGGTTAATGAAGCAGCTGAAATTTTAGGGATTGGCCATCTTCTTACGCGAAAGCCAAAAGAAATTTCGGGAGGAGAACGGCAAAGAGTGGCAGTAGGCAGGGCTATTGTTAGAAAGCCGCAAGCTTTTTTGTTTGATGAACCACTCAGTAATCTCGACGCAAAACTTCGCGTTCAAATGAGAACAGAGATTAAAAAATTGCATATAAAAATTAAATCTACGATGATTTATGTTACCCACGATCAAACAGAAGCGATGACCTTAGGAGATAGGGTGGCGGTGATGAAAAATGGAAAACTTTTACAAGTTGATACCCCCCTAGATGTATACGATAAACCGGTCAGTAAATTTGTGGCAGGTTTTATCGGTTCTCCGCCGATGAATTTCATGGAAGGACTTTTACAAAACAAGGAGAATTCGCTATATTTTTGTGAAAAAGAGGGGTTTCAATTAAAAGTTCCCGATCAAATGCAGCAAAAATTAGAAAATTATGTTGATAAAGAGATTGTTCTTGGAATTCGCCCGGAAAATTTATATGATAAACTTTTTGCATCATATGCAACCGCGGATAACACAATAAATGCCACTTGTGATGTAATTGAAACCATGGGGTTTCAAAATCATCTTTACCTTGCCACCAAAAGCCATACAATTATTGCTGTAGTGGATGCTTCAAACAAACCTGCTGTGGGCAGTAGGGTTGAAATAGTATTTGATACTAAAAAGATTCATTTTTTTGACCCGTCTACAGAAGATAGCATTGTATAATTTTTTTATATATTCAATATTAAATTTTTTAATTATCTCCATTCTGATCCTTATTTTTTTCGGTTTGGTCCCGCCTCTTTTTGGCTTATTTTTTTTATTAATTACATTAAGTTCATTTTTTTTATTTTATTTTTTCCACAGAAAATTATTAAGCAGGAAAGATGTTTTATTTGGTGATTTGCAGGGAAAAATAAATATACTTGAAGATTCTTTAAGTAAAAAACAAGCTGCCTTAGAATACTTGCCTTTCAAACAAAAAAGAACTTCCTTCTTGGTAGAGTTATCTCAAAAGTTAATTGAATTAGATGACCCTGATGATATTTTTAAGTTTCTTCTTTCTGCAGTTGAAAAACTATTTCCAAAGTTTACTTTTCTTTCTTTGTATGAGTTTGAAAGAAAGACGCATGGATTGCAGTTGATTGATTCAATAAGAAGAAAAGAGGTGGCGATCAAAGAGAAACAAGGTTCTGTGCTGGAAAGATGGATGATGCGTCAAAATAGTTCTATTTTAGTTGAAGACATTCGAAAAGATTTTCGTTTTGATTCAGGTCAAATAAATGGTTTTGCTGAGAGAGGATCATTGTCTTTTTTGGCAAGCCCGCTTTCGGTGGGAGAAAATTTTTTCGGAATTATCCGTGTTGAAAATGATTCAGAAAATTCTTTTTCGCACGATGATTTAAGGTTGTTAAGCAATATCTGTGATTTAGGTGCTGTTATGCTGGAAAGGGCAAGATTGATAAGTAGAGTCGAAGAGTTGGCGACAACAGATTCGTTGACTTCTTTGTCTTTGCGAAACCATTTTTTTGAAGAAATAAAAACTGAATTTAAGCGAGCTGATAATCTAGGTACCAAAATAGGGTTGGTTATGTTTGATATTGATGATTTTAAAAAAATAAATGATAATCATGGCCACATGGTAGGAGATTTAGTCCTTAAAAAATTTGCAAAAATTTTAAGAAAACTTGAAGAGAATCTAAAGATTGTTGCTTGTCGTTATGGCGGAGAAGAGTTTATGCTCTTGGTTCTCGATACGAGCAAAAAAGAAGTAACAAAAATTGCCGAAGCTGTCCGGTCCGAAGTTTCTGATTCCCATGTTTCTTACCGGAGGAATAAAGTTAAATTTACAGTATCCGGCGGCACAGCAATTTACCCTGATCAGGAAAAAGATTTTGATAAAATTTTAAATCTTGTTGATAAAATGATGTATCAAGCAAAAAATACGGGAAAGAACAAAATATGTTATTCTTAGCAATCTTAAGTTCATTGTTGATAATATTTTTTTGGATACTTTTTAAAGAGTATCAACTTGAAAAAAATCAATATCAGATGAAAAAAAAGGAATTAACGGCTGAGGTTGATCAACTAAAAAAAGAAGAAAGTATTTTAGAAGAAAAAATCAATAAATTTGATCAAGAGACTGCACAATTTTTCACTTTTTACGATGCCACCAGGTTGGTAGCGACTCTTTTTAATAAACAAGAAATGACTGCTGCTTTTATTGAAAAAATAAATTCAATGGGAGAAGTTGAAAGGGTTAGCTTGTCTCCTTTGCAGGGGCCGGATTGCCATCGCTTTAGAATTGAAGAAAACAAGGGGTATTTATACATAGATACTAAATCGACAAATATTTTTGGCCTGATTCCACTTTTTGCAAAGTTGTTTAATATTTCTTTACAAAGGTTAAACCTCTATGGCCACTTGCAGAAATTATCAATAAGAGACCAACTTACCGGCGTTTATAATCGGCGTTTTTTTGAAAAAAGAGTTGAAGAAGAATTTTTGCGTTCGGAAAAATTAAAAAATAACCTATCATTTTTAATGTTGGATATTGATGATTTTAAAAAAATAAATGATACTTACGGCCACTTAACGGGTGATGCGGTTTTAAAAAGAGCGGCTGCTTTGATTTTAGAAGGGGTGCGCGAAATAGATTTTGTGGGGCGCCTGGGCGGAGAAGAATTTGGCATGTTGCTCACCGACACCGATAAGGCCGGCGCAATTATGGTTTCGGAAAGAATTTGTTCTCGGATATCTCAAGAAAAAATTAAAGTTTTCGATGAAAGTTTAAGTATTACAGTAAGCATTGGGATCTCAACTTATCCTTCAAACACTATCTATCTGGATTTATTTACTGAAATTGCCGATAAAGCTCTTTATCGTGCAAAGGATTCCGGTAAAGACCGGGTTTGCTGGTTTTAGTAAAGTCAATAGTCGATAGTCAACAGTCGATAGTTAGTGGTTTTTGTTTTCCCTGAATTGAGATTGTGAAAAATGGTTTGCAAACTAAAACATTTTGTGGATAATGTAACTTTAATTTTAGAAGAGGAGATTATAAAGTATGAAAAATTTAGATAAATATTTACTTGATGCCGCCGGCAAACAAAAAAAAGAAATTTCAGCTGAGAATATTTATTGCGATATCGCTTTTGATGGCGAAAATCCTCGCCTTGGCTGGGTTAAGCCTCTCAATTTCGAACCAATTAAAAAATCAATCGAATCGATCACCTCCTTATTAGAGGCCAAGGAAAACTTTATATTTGTCGGGATGGGTGGTTCAATCAATGGTATCAAACCACTGTTAGCTGTTTTTGATCGAAATAATTTTTTTACCCTAGATAACCTGGACCCGAAAGCTGTAGATAATATTTTAGCGAAGATTAAAAGTATTGAAAAAACTTTAGTTATTTCAATCTCAAAGTCAGGGACAACCCAAGAGACTCAACTATTATCAAAAACCTTAAAAAATTATTTTATCAAGAAGCTTGGCCCGGAAAAATGGCGGAATAATTTTCTCTGGCTGACTGATCCCGGATCTTTTCAGAAACTTGCTGATTTTGGGTGGGGCCAGGTAAAGAAGATCGCAATTCAAGCTGATGGTAGTTCCGATATTGGCGGACGTTTTTCTTCACCTCTTACTCAAATTTTTATGCTCCCTCTATTTTTGCTTATTGGCCAAAGCTTTGATAAGTTAGAAAAACTATATCAACAATTTATTGCAAACCAAGATCAAATTAGAAAAAGTGCTTACCAGGCTGTTTTATCACTGGGAGAAGGTTATGAATTTAATTTTTCACCTATTGTCGATAGAGAGTGGGGGGATAACTTTGCCTCCTGGGTGGTTCAGCTTTTTCAAGAATCATTAGGTTCTAAATTACCGGAAAAATCAGTAAAAACAATAGTAAATTTTGAAGATTCCGGCTTTATCAAACTTAAAGCAGATTTTGATAATAGAGAACCTGCCGTATCAATCATGACACAAATGCATTATTATCAGTTTTTTATTGCCTTTTTGTCGGGAAAATGGAATATTAATTTTGTTAGTCAAGAATATGTTGAAAAATATAAGAATAAAATGCGTGCTCTTGAAGAAGCGGGTAACTCTGCAGTTAATATTGTTTCTGGCAACTTACAGTGTTTAATCAGTGAGGTCAAAAAAAATATTAAACCCAATCATCGCTTCATTGAAGTTGTTCTGTATTTTTGTCCTGACCAAAAAATTGTCTCAGAAGTGCAAGAAGAATTTACCGAAAATTTCAGCCAAAGGACTATTCTTAATTTTGTAGGTAGCGATTGGAACCACCAATCTTATCAAGCTGCCTTTGGTGACACAACTACATTTTATGTTTTAATTTGTCTAGCTAATTATAAGATGACTGAATTTATTGAAAAAGATAGAGCCAAGCTAAACGTGCGGACCTTAAGGAGGATTGCTTTGGCAACCCACCAGACTTTATTGAATAAATCGATTTTATACAATTTTAAAAATAGTTTCTAGGAGGATCAATGCGTCAAATTGTAAAAGAATTAAGAGAGCAAGCAAAAAAAGACCCCCGGAAAATTGTTTTTCCCGAGGCAAATGACGAAAGAGTGGTTGAGGCCGCGGAATACATAAATAAAGAAAAAATTGCCAAAGCAATATTGCTTACACATGATAATCTGGAAGTGGAAAAACAAGAAAAATATGCAAATATTTTTCATGAGAGAAAACAGGAAAAAGGGATTAGTTTTGAAGAGGCGAGAGAAATTATGGAAAACCCGTTATACTATGCAGCAATGATGGTAAAGTATGACGGTGCAGAAGGGTTTGTTGCCGGGGCAAAATCCACAACATCATCGGTAATTAAAGCAGCACTTAGTTGCCTTGATTTAGATAAAAGTGTAGGTACGATATCCAGTTGTTTTATTATTGATGTTCCCAATTGTACTTATGGTGAGGAAGGTACTTTTGTTTATGCTGATTGTGGAGTAATACCCTACCCTAGCAGCGAACAATTGGCTAATATTGCAATATCAAGTGCAGATTTTGCTAAAGATGTTCTGCAAATTACTCCGCGGGTAGCATTATTGAGTTTTTCTACAAAAGGAAGCGCAAAAGGAAGGTGGGTGGACAAAATTAAAGATGCAGTAGAAATTGCTAATTCGAAGAATAGTGGCTTTATGATTGATGGGGAGCTGCAAGGTGACAGCGCCCTTGATCAAAAAGTTGCTTCGCGCAAGTTAAATGAAAGTGATGTTGCCGGCAAGGCGAATATCTTAGTTTTCCCCAACCTTGATGCAGGAAATATTTGTTATAAGTTGAGCCAGCGACTGGCAAAAGCCAGAGCAATCGGGCCGATTATTTTAGGGACTAAGCAGCCTTGTAGTGATTTATCGCGAGGTTGTGAAGTTGAGGACATCGTAGATTGTGCTGCTGTAACCGTAGTCAGGGCTCAAAGAAAATCCCAAGAATAAAAAGTTTAACTATGAAAATCTTAGTCATAAATTCCGGCAGTTCTTCCGTTAAGTATAAGCTGTTTGATTTTCCCAACGAGATACTTATTGATAAAGGAAGCATTGAAAATATTGGCGAGAAAAAATCTAAGATAAAAAATCATAACCAAGGTATCGATGAGATAATAACTAAAATTTTATCTAAGGGTAAAATAAGTTCCCTAGATCAAGTTTCAGCTATCGGCCACCGCGTTGTTCACGGGGGAGAAAAATTTAAACAACCGCACCGCATTGATAAAAAAGTAATAAGACAGATTAAAAATTGCATTGAACTTGCGCCCTTACATAACCCTGCTAATTTATCAGGGATAGAGCATTGCTTAAAAAGTTTTCCCACAAATTTCCAGGTGGCAGTTTTTGATACCGCTTTTCATCAAACTATACCCGATTATTCTTATACTTATGCTATTGATTATAAATATTACAAAAAAAACAGGATTCGTAAGTATGGGTTCCACGGAACTTCTCATCAATTTATCTCAGAAAAAGCTGCTGATATTTTAAAAAAACCTTTAAGCCGATTAAAGTTAATAACTGCACATCTCGGCAATGGCTGCAGCCTGGCTGCGATCGCCAAAGGCAAATCGATTGCAACTTCAATGGGGTTTACTCCTCTGGAAGGTTTGGCGATGGGGACTCGTTGTGGAGACATTGATGTAGCGGCAGTTTTTGATATAATGAAGAAAGATAAATTAACTATCAATCAAATGGATGAGATTCTCAATAAGAAAAGCGGTTTGTTGGGGGTTTCCGGAGTAAGCAATGATTTACGGAAAATAGTGAAAGTGGCGAATTCCGGGAAAAAGCGGGCAAAATTGGCAATTGAAATTTTTATTAGTCGTCTTAAAAAATATATCGGTGCTTATTTATTTTACTTGGGCGGAGCCGATGCAGTTTGTTTTACGGGAGGGATTGGAGAAAATAATCCTTGGCTCACTAAACACTTGGAAAAAGAAATAAAAAAAATACTTCCCAAAACAAAAATGTTGATTATCCCGACCGATGAAGAATTGATGATTGCAAAATTGACTTATAAATTAGTTAAAAAGCATAAAAAAGGAAAATAAAATGCTGAGAGCGATGCTGAAGTCAAAAATTAGCTATGCTACCGTAGTCGATTTAAAGCTTTATTATAAAGGCAGCATAACTATTGATAAAGAGTTAATGGATGCAGCTGATTTATACGAAGGAGAAAGAGTGGATGTCCTAAATTTAAACAATGGGGTAAGGCTCCAGACTTACGTAATAACCGGAGAAAAAGGCAGCGGCATAATTTGTTTAAACGGCCCGGCGGCCCGTCTCGGTTACAAAGGAGATAAAATAATTATTATTTCCTACGGCTATTACAATGAAAAAGAAATAAAACAGTTATCGGCTAAATTCATTCAGGTAGACGATGAAAACAAAATTAAAAATACATAAGTGGCCGGATAAAATATTAAAGGAAAAGGCCAAAAAAGTGGAAGCAATTGATGAAGTTATTGCTAATATCTTAGATCAGATGTATATTTTAATGAAAACGTCCGACGGGATCGGCTTTGCCGCCAACCAAGCCGGCTTGGCCCTGCAACTTATAGTAATTGAGTTTGAGGGCAAGGTCTATAAGTTGATTAATCCAAAAATCACCAAACGAGAAGGGATAACATCCTTTAAAGAAGGCTGCTTGAGTTTTCCCGGTATTGAATTAGAAATAAAACGGAATAATAAAATTTGCCTAGAGGCTTTAAACCGGCAGGGGAAATCAGTATATTTTGAGCCAGAAGGATTATTGGCTGTAATTTTTCAACATGAAATAGACCATATCAACGGAACAACTTTTATCGATAGAGTCTCCTTGTGGCAAAGATTAAAGATTGCTCCTCAGCTTAATAAAATTAAAAAAGGAGAGCCTAATGAATTGTCAAAATAAAGAAAAAAATTTAGATTTTTGTAATTGTAGTTATCCGTCTTGCCCGCGGAAAGGATTATGTTGTGAATGCCTGCGTTACCACTTATCAAATCAAGAATTACCAGCTTGCTTTTTCCCGGATCAGGAAGAAAAAACTTACGATCGTTCGATAGAAAATTACCTTTCCATAAAAACACGAAAATGAAAAAATACCTGGATTTGATAATAATTGGTGCCGGCATAGCGGGTGTTAATGCGGCGGTTTATGCTAAGCGTTCCGGCCTTGATTTTAAAATTTTTGAATCAGGAGCTATCGGCGGCCAACTTTTTTACATGGAAAAAATTGATAATTATCTGGGGATTAAGCTCGGGACAGAAGGAAGAGAGTTAGCTAAAAATTTAGCTGAATCTTTAGCCGGTTTAGAGATACCTGTAGAAGATGAAAAAGTAAAAAATATAAAAGAGCAAAATAAGTTGTTTCAAGCAGCAACTGGTAAAAATCAATACGAAAGTAAAGCTTTGATTATCGCGACCGGGTCATCATTTAAAAAATTAGGACTTCAAAGCGAAGCCAGATTTTCAGGAAAGGGGGTTTCTTATTGTGCAGTTTGTGATGGTTTTTTCTTTAAAGGTAAAAATGTAGCAGTAGTCGGCGGCGGCAATACTGCAGTTGAAGAGGCGTTGTATTTATCTAATTTTGCTAAGTCAGTAACTGTAATCCACCGGCGCGATAAATTAAGAGCTTTAGAATATTTGCAAAAAAATCTTTTCGAAAAAGAAAATATTAATGTTATTTATAATCATAAAATTAAAGAAGTAGTAGGAGGCCATCAGCTAAAGAGCCTAATTTTAGAAGAAACCAATAAAGGCGAGAGAAAAGAGTTAGTGTTAGATGGTTTATTTGTTGCGATCGGAGCCGCCCCCAATACAGATATCTTTAATAATTTGATAACTATGGATAAAAATGGTTTTATTCTTACTGATGACAAGATGAAAACATCCCATGATTTTATTTGGGCCTGTGGAGATTGCCGGCGGCGGCCGCTGCGGCAATTGATTACGGCAGCTTCCGAAGGTGCAATTGCATCAATTGAGGTTTATAAAAGTATTCGTCAGAATTATTTGAGTGTATGATAAGTGCGTAAAAAAATATTTTTTCTGTTAAGAATTGTTGTAACTCTTGCCATATTTTTTGCTCTCTTTAAATTTATCCCATATCAAAGACTAATCAGTGTTTACAAAAATTCCCAAAAAACATACTTAAGTTTTGCTTTTGTTATTTTTTGGTTTTCGCTTTTTTTAGGGATAGTCAGATGGAAATTGTTGCTTACCTCAACAGGGGTAACAGTCTTTTTTCGTGAAACTTCTTATTCTTACCTTTCCGGGCATTTTTTTAATTTATTTTTTCCGTCTTTTGTTGCCGGGGATCTGTTTCGAGGCTTTGGCTTGTCTTGCCGCCATGGCAAAACAAATAAAATAGCTTCTACAATATTAATGGATCGGTTTAGCGGCGGCCTAGCCTTGACTTTGGTTGCGTTGATTAGTTTTTTGTTTCTTGATAGTTGGGTTCAAAGGATGCAAGTGTTGTTACCGATAGTGATTTTAGTTGTAATTGTACTTTTTTTATCTTTTGCTATCTTTGACCGTTCTTTTTTTAATTTTCTTTTAAAAATATTTAAAAAAGGGTCGCTGATTAGAAGTAAAGTTGTATCATTACACGATCAGCTTCATCTATTTAAGCAAAAACCAGTTGTTTTTTGTAAGTCATTGCTGTTGTCATTACTAATTCAAATTTTAATACCAATTGGTTTCTTTATTGCTTCTTTAGCTTTTGGGATCGCTTTAAGCCCTATTATTTTTTTAGTGCTGGTCCCGATAGTAATGGCCGCAGCTTTTATCCCGATAACTGTTGCGGGGGCAGGAACTCGTGAAGCATTGTTGGTTTATTTTTTGTCTAGCTATGGAGTAGCCGAATCAGTAGGGCTGGGAATTTCTTTAATAAATCTTTTTTTTCTAGTTTCAGTAAGCTTATTGGGAGGTGTATTTTATGTTACAATTTATCATCGATGGTTACAATCTAGTTCATAAAATTCCAAACATAAAAGATTCTTCTTCGCCTTGTAATGAACTTCTTATCTTTATCCATAAAAATAAACTTACCGGAAGCGCCAATAATCAAGTTTTAGTTGTTTTTGATGGAGGCAGGCCGCCTTATCAAATTAATAATTTTCAATATAAAATTTTATTTGGTTATGATCAAAGTGCTGATGATTTAATAATTAAAAAAATTAGGCAATCTAAAAATAAAAAACAAAGTGTAGTCATAACAGATGACCGCCAACTTGCCTATAGAGCCAAGTCGCTGGAAGCGCAGGCATATTCAGTTAATAAATTTATCGCAAAAATAAAAAAGTCTAAGTTTGCAGCCAAGAGAGATGGAGAAGAAAAAGATATCAGATATTCTTTACAGCGAGAAATAACCGAAGAACTAAAAAAGATTTGGTTAAATGATGAGAAGTCCTAAGTCCAAAGTCCGAAGTCAATGAGAACAGATAGTAATTTTATAAAATTTTTGGGCACCGCTGGCGCCAGGTTTGTAATGATCAAACAGCTGCGTTATTCAGCTGGAATTTGGCTCAACTACCAAAAAACTAATATTGTAGTTGATCCGGGGCCCGGTTGTTTGGTGAGATGCCACAGCAGCCGTCCCAAGCTTGACCCTTCTAAACTTGACGGGATAATTTTGACCCACAAGCACCTTGATCATTCCGGGGATATAAATGTGATGATTGAAGCAATGACCGAAGGCGGTTTTAAAAAAAGCGGCCGATTATTTTTACCCGCAGATGCTTTAGGTAGAGACGGGGTGGTGTTTAAGTATTTAGAAAAAAGGGTTGAAAGCATTAAAAAGCTAAAAAAGAATAATTTTAGCATTAAGAATATAAGGTTTTCGGTACCAATAAAAAATAAACATTCGGTAGAGACCTATGGGGTAAAGTTTTATTTAGGAGAAGATGTTGTATCTTATGTTTCAGATACAAAGAAATTTAAAAAATTAAGCAAAGCTTATTCTGACTCGACAGTTTTAATTTTGAATGTTGTTTTTTTTAAAACAAAACCGGGTTACGATCATCTCAGCCTCCCGGAGGCGATTGATCTTGTCAAAGAGATAAAACCCAAAAAAGCAATTTTTACTCATTTTGGCATGTCTCTACTAAAAGAAAAACCTCATTTGTTAGAAAAAAAGATAAGGGAGGAGAGCGGATTAGATATAATTTTTGCCTATGATGGAATGAATTTTAATTTATCATAAGTTAAAATAGAAGATTGTAATTATAAGTGCGAAAGTTCTAATTTTTATCTGTCATTACAAGGAGCGAAGCAGTTTCTCATAAATATAGTAAAGATTGCTTCGCCTTTGACAAGAGAGCCGCTAAAATATACAGTTGTCAAAGACTCGCAATGACGGTGGGACAAAGAGTTATAAACGCAATGGTTTCAGAGGCTATAAAAAACAGATTTGGAGTTTCCGGTTGAATATTTTTGCAATAAGAGTTACAATCCACCATCATAAGTTAAAATAAAATTCAGTTAAAATAAAATTCAGTTAAAATAAAATTCTTGATTGACATAAAAGGATATATATAATAAAGTCATATTATGGTTAAAAATAAATTTAAATTAATCTTTGCCGTTGCTTTTATTTTTATAGGGGCATTTTATCTAACTTTTTGTTTTGCCCAAGGCAGCCAAGGCCAATTAAGTTATAATCAGCAGATAAAAAAAGCAAATAAATATTTTAATAAAGGCCTTTATCAAGATGCACGTCAAATACTTTGGGAGATAGTAAACAAGCACCCCAATAAGCCCGATACATACATAAATCTTGCCTCGATACATATCAAAGAAGAAAATTTTGCCACTGCAATTAGGCTGCTTAAAAAGGCAGAGAAAATGTCAGGTAGCAGTTATTTTCAGCGTGAGATACTCCTTTATAATTTAGGCCTAGCTTATTATTTTAATCAAGATTATCAAAATGCAAAACAATACTTAACTAAAGCAGTGGGTGTTTACCCAAATTTTAGCCAAGCTTATTTTTATCTTGGAAAAGTTAGTCAAAAGCTTAATAATCCGGAAAATACTTATTTAAATTTCTTTAAAGCTAATTATCTTTTTTCTAAAAAAAATAATGATTATTATACTGAAATTACATCAAAAACATTAAATAATTTGCAAAAGAATCATAATTTTAATAAGGAGGCATTGGGGGAAAGCTTAAGTGCCGATGCTGGCCAAGCTCAGGAAAGTGGTAATTTAGAAAAAGCTGTACATTTTTTGGAAAAAAGTATGGAGCTTTACCCGCAAGATGTAACTACTTATCGCAAACTAGCTAAACTTTATGCGAAACAAGGAGCTTTTCATAATGCTGCAATTTATCTTAATAAATTAAAAGAGGTTGAGCCTTCTCCGGAAACTTACTTAGAGTTAGGCCGCGTGTACCGGGCATTAGGCAAATATGAGCTGGCTTTAAAACATTTTGAAAAAGCAGCAAATCTAGATAAAGACAACCCCCAAATTCCCTATGAGATTTCATTTACTTACATGAAATCTAATCAATATCATACTGCGGATAAGTTTATCCAAAAAGCGGATAAAATAGCTGCTAAAAAAAGAGATAGGAAGGTTTTAGAAAAAATAAATCAAATGGAATCAGAAATAGATAGAAAATTATTACCG
>CAZSDJ010000021.1:0-28286 GCA_964605645.1 uncultured Planctomycetia bacterium | reverse complement strand
GACGGCCAAAACTGGGCTAAAGGCGATAAGTTTTTTGGCTAGCTCACAGAACCATCATTCGGACTTTGGTAAGTGCGAGTGGATAAAATTTTAACTAAAGTGACCGCAGGGGTCACTTTGTCCTTTCTTAAAATTTACTTACTTAGTTCAAATTAGCTTGTCTTGTTTTATCTATCAATAGGGATATAATTAAGCTGTAAACTATGTAGCTATGGCGGGAATACAAACAGAATAGATTGGGAAGGCAACTCTTTGCGGGTTGTCTTTTTGTTTAGGGAGGTATTACATGAAGGGTTTTATTATATTGTTGATGGCTATTTGTTGTTTTTTGGGGTGTCAATATTCCAAAGCAGAAGAAGCCAACGCAGAGGAAAATTTTGGTAAAATGTTATGTGACGAACAAGAGAAATGTTTTAATTATTCTTTTGATAAAGCTGAGCGACGCTACGGTACAGAGGTTGCAAGCCCAGATTTTGAAGATTTTAATCACTATAGGATGAGGCTGTATGCTGAATGTGAAAGCGAATTTTTTCGGAAACATGGCCTTAGAAGAGACGAAGGTTATGAAATCTATAGAGATTCTGGTTGTTCAGTTATTCCAATGCCTGATGGATATTATAAAGATTATCCATGATTACTTATAAAATTGAGAATTGGCACAAAGCAGAAGAAATCTTAAAGGCAACTCTTTGTGGGGCAATCTTTTTTATTTATTTTTTTAAAAGAAAAAACAGTCAATTTAAAGAAAAGGTGGCATAGCAACCTTGATGGATGCGGTTAAATGGGGAGGTAGGGGAATAAAAACAAAAATCAAATTCAGAAAAAAAATTAAGCAAAAGAGAATAGTCTTGAAATTAATTAAATATTTTCTTAAAAGGAGCATTATAAACATTAGGTTTGCTGTTGATTTTCTGCTGAAAAAACAAAGGTGTGTATTATGCAATAACGGTAGTAAAAATTTATCATTAATCTTTAAAGGATGGCCGTATTATTATTTAAAATGTAAAAGTTGTGGTTTAATTTTTGTTGGCAATCTCCCTCTTTATAAGTGGTAGCGGCTCATGTATTAGAGCATTTTAGAGATCCCGATAATGTTTTGCAAAAAATATTCCGGATACTTAAGGATAACGGAAGATTAATTTTAGAAGTTCCTTTAACAGTAGATTTCTTTAACGCTCACCATATGTTTATCTTTTCTAGAAGAACTTTAACAAAACTTCTAGAAGATAACCATTTTATTATAGTTAAGGAATTTACTTACATCGATAAGATTCATCAACATGAAAATTTTGCAATGATGGCTAAAAAATTGAAAATCTGAAAACTTTTCGACCACTTTTCCGACCAGAAGCCGGAAAGGTATTGAAAAATAAGGCTTGTGTTACAACAGGTGGTTCTCAGCCATCAGACACCGGTTCGAATCCGGTTGGGGCTAGTAAATTTTCACTAAGAGAAAATTTACAGAGCAATTGAGCAATAGAAAGTAGAACAATAGACAAGATTGCTCAATTGCGGTCTAATGTTCTATTGCTCTATTGTTCAAGAACCTATTAAGCTAAATCCTGCTTCCAAACCCTTCCACTTTGTCCCAAATCCCAGAAATCCCAGACGCTTTTGACAAACTATTGACCGGCAAGTAGTTGTAAAACAAATACTCAATTGTCTGTATTTGTTTTATAACTTTTTGTCCCGCAGCTTCTTATCGAAAGCGTCTGAATTATGAATTAGGGCGTGGGGTTATTTTTCGATTATTTTTGCAAGAAGGAAAGCTATGCAATAAAAGCAAATGCAGATTAAGCTTACCAGGGTTATGAGAAGATTAATCAGTGAGCCGCCACTCTTATGACTTGAATAAAATCCGTTTGCAATAATAAATAAAAGTTTGCTCTGATATTAATTCTTTTTTTGAGAATCTTCAGGTAGGTTTAATACGATAAGAATGGCTATGGAAATTATCAACCAAAACCACGGAAAACTAATTAACATATAATTATTTTAGCTCCAAAATATATGTAATTCAAGGGGTTAGAGGCCCGAGAATGAAACCGTTTCCACAAATCTAATTAGTTTGGTTTTTAAGGGATGTGTGATATAATTTACTTCATAATTTTTGGGAGGTTTAATTGTGTTGGCAAAACGGATAATACCTTGTTTAGACATAAAAGATAATCGAGTAGTCAAAGGCATAAATTTCCTTGATTTACAAGATGCCGGTGATCCTGGAGAACATGCTCAGATTTACCAAAGCGAAGGAGCTGACGAATTAGTCTTTCTGGATATTGCAGCTAGTATTCAAAAACGAAAAACGGTTATTGATTTAGTAAAAAAAGTGTCAAAGGTAGTTTTTATGCCGTTTACAGTCGGCGGCGGGATAAAAACTAATGAAAATATTCGCGAAATACTTTTAGCCGGGGCAGATAAGGTGTCGATCAATACATCAGCGGTGGAAAATCCAAAAATTATAACTGAAGCTTCAAATATATTTGGCAGCCAGTGTATCGTGGTTGCTATAGACGCTAAAAAGAAAGTCACAAGTCACAAGTCACAAGTCACAAGTTGGGAGGTTTATACCTACGGAGGCAGAAATCCAACGGGGATAGATGCAGTTAAGTGGGCAAAAAAAGCAGAGTCGCAAGGAGCAGGTGAAATACTTTTGACTAGTATGGATTGCGACGGGACCAAAAACGGTTTTGATATTGAATTGACAAGAGCAATAACAGAGGCAGTCCATATCCCGGTGATTGCATCGGGCGGCGCTGGCAGCAGTGATGATTTTTATGAAGTATTTCAAAAAACAAAAGCTACAGCCGCGTTAGCTGCTTCGGTTTTCCATTATCGCGAGATTAGTATCCCTGATATTAAAAAAGCTTTAAACCAAAGAGGGATAAAAGTTAGAATAGAAAAAAATTAAAGGAGTAAGAAGATGGATAAAAAAAATTCACCGCAATTAAAAATTTCTGAATTAAAATTTGATCAGCAAGGGTTGATACCGGCAATAGTTCAAGATCATAAATCGAAAGATGTTTTAATGATTGCCTACATGAATCAAGAATCGATTGAAATTACTCTCAAAGAACAAAGAACCTGCTTTTTTTCTCGTTCCCGGCAAGCATTATGGCGAAAAGGAGAAACTAGCGGGCATGTCCAAAAAGTAAAAGATATTTATTATGATTGTGATAAAGACGCTCTTTTAGTTCTTGTGGAACAAACCGGTGTTGCTTGCCATACTGGAAAATGGAGCTGCTTTTACCGCAAGCTAACTTAACAAAAGAATGAAAAGAGATATGAAAAAAGAAATTAAGGTTAGCCCCAATCTATCAAGTTTCAAAAAAATCGCAAAAAAAAATAATTTAATAGTTTTATCTTATAAGTTTTGTTCAGATTGGTTCACGCCAATTTCTGCATATTATAATTTAAAAAATAAGATAAAAGGAGATAGTTTTTTGCTGGAATCGGTAGAAGGCAAAGAGAAGGTCTGCCGCTATTCTTTTTTAGGTTTTCAGCCGATTGCATCATTTAAGACTAAGCGAGATAAAGTTAATTTAAAAACAGCTAAAAACTCAAAAACTTTTAAAATAAAAAAAGATCCGTTAAGCGAATTAAAAAAGTTAATGGATAGTTATAAAGTTGCTCCGAAAGAAAATCTGCGTTTTTTTGGCGGTTTTGTTGGTTATCTCGGCTATGATTTAGTCCGTTTTTATGAACCAATCGGGAAAGAGTTAAAAGATCAAATCGCCACTTTTGATTCTTATCTTATTCTTCCAAAATATTTAATAATTTTTGATCATTTGAAAAAACAAATTGAAATTCTTAATTTCATTGAAATTCATGAAAAATCTAAATTAACTAAAACTTACCAAGAAGGTGTTGCAAGAATCTTTAAATTGCATCAAGAGATGACTAATATTAAACCTTTATCCGAATTAAACTTTAAAAGAAAAAAGGTAAAAATGGAATCTAATTTTGAAAAACCAAAATTTATTAAAGCGGTACAAGATGCAAAGAAACACATTCGAGAAGGAGATATAATTCAAACTGTTATCTCACAAAGGTTTGCCAGTGATTTTAGCAAAGATCCATTTTTGGCCTATCGGTTTTTGCGGATTTTGAATCCATCGCCCTATATGTTTTACCTTAATTTTAGGAAAATGCAATTAGCAGGTTCTTCTCCGGAGATGTTGCTGCGAGCAGAAAAAAATGAATTAATCACTCATCCGATTGCCGGTACCCGTCCGCGCGGAAAAAACGAAAGCGAAGATCAAAAATTAAAAAAATCATTATTGTCTGATCAAAAAGAAAGGGCCGAACATATAATGCTAGTGGATTTGGCACGAAACGATCTAGGCCGGGCTGCAAGAAAAGCTACAGTAAGTATGCCTGTATTTATGAATGTTGAAAAATTTTCTCATGTTATGCATATCGTTAGCGAGGTAAGGGCCAAGTTGAAAAAAGAAGAAGATATTTTTTCGGCCTTTCGCAGTTGTTTTCCAGCCGGTACTGTGAGCGGAGCACCCAAAGTAAGGGCGATGCAGATAATTAATGAATTAGAACCAGACAGAAGGGGCGTCTATGCGGGGTCGGTAGGATATTTTTCCTTCACAAATAGCCTGGATACCTGTATAATAATCCGCACTATTCTATTTAAAAACAATAAAGCTTATATTCAAGCTGGTGCAGGCATCGTTGCTGATTCTGTGCCAGAGCACGAATATAAAGAAACAGTAAATAAAGCAAAGGCTCAAGTTCGAGCCCTGGAATTTGCAAACGGAAATTAATCAAATTAATCAGTTAATTAATAACAGGAGGAGCAATGGTAAAGATAAGATTAAGACGCCCGGGTAAATCAATTAAAGGTAGGACTCATCAAAAAATTGTAGTAACTGAAAGAAGTTGGGCTAGAGAGTCAAAATTTATTGATCAGATTGGTTACTACGACCCCAGCAGAGATCTGTTAAAGATAGATACCGAAAAGTATAAACAATGGATTGAAAAAGGAGCCCAGCCTTCGGAAACAGTGGCCAGTTTATTTAAAGGTTATGGAAAACCAAAAAAAGAGAAAAAGAAAAAAACATTCCGGCCGGGTGAAAAGCAAGATCATCCCAAGCCGGCTGAGGAAGAAGCTGCAACCACAGAAGCAGAGAAGAAAGAGGAAGCACCTAAAGAACCTGTAACCACGGAAGCACCGCAAGAAAAAGAAGCACCGCAAGAATCTAAAGAAGAAAAACCTAAAAAAGAAGAAGCTGCAACCACAGAAGCACCGAAGAAAGAGGAAACAGCGCCGGAATCTGAAGAAGAAAAGCCTAACAAAGAAAAAAAGCCTAACAAAGAAGAAAATAAATAACTTTAATCAGAGGAGGTTCTGATGGGACAAAATACAGGAAATATATTTTACCAGTTAATGCCGTTAATATTTTTATTTGCAGTTTTTTACTTTTTATTAATTCGGCCTCAGAAAAAGCAGCAAAAAGAACATCAAGCAATGATCGCTAATCTCAAAAAAAATGACCAGGTGGCTACATCGGGCGGCATTCATGGCACGATAGTTGCAGTTAAAGATAAAACTTTTACTTTAAGAATTGATGAGGGAACTAAGATTGAAGTAGATAAAAATGCAGTTTCTTATTTAAAAAAATAAAAACAATGATTAGAAAAAGTGATTTAAAAATAAGGCTTTTCGCTATTTTATTTTTAGTCGGATTGTGTATTTTTTATATATTTCCGGTCCAAGAAAAAATAAATTTAGGCCTTGATTTAGAGGGGGGGATGTATGTATTGCTGCGGGCTGATACCTCAGGTATTGACTCAGAGAAAGTATCTGCGGCGCTTTCTGCGGCAGTTGCTAAATTGCGGGGCCGGATTGATGAGTTTGGAGTTAGAGAAACCTCAATCTCACGCCAAGGCAGTAAATCAATTTTAGTAAAAATACCGGGTGTAGTAGATCGAAAAATTGTTGACCAACTAAAAGAGGCCGGAAAACTTGAATTTAAATTAGTCTCTGATGACCAAGAAATGATAACTCAGGCTTTTGCCGGTGACATCCCGCAAGGGTATCAATTAAAAAAACATAAAGATGCACAATTGTTAGTTGAGAAAGACCCGGTTCTGACCGGTTCTGACCTTTCGGAAAGTTTTGTTGGCTTTGATCAATATGGTGGCTCAGAGGTAAGATTAAAATTTACCTCCCAGGGGGCAAAAAAATTCGGTGAAATTACCCGCCAAAATACCGGCAAAGCTTTAGCGATTATCTTAGATGGAACGATACAGAGCGCACCCCGCATTCAAGAAGCAATTCTGGGCGGCAGAGCTCAAATAACTGGAGATTTTTCCGCAGATGAAGCAAAGGCTATCGCCTCAATTTTAAATTCCGGGGCTTTACCTGTCCCCTTATCAGTTGAAGAAGAGAGAAGTGTTGGCCCGTTGCTGGGAGCTGATTCAATCCAACGAGGCTTTAATTCAATTTTGTTGGGCGCAGCATTGGTGGCCGTTTTTGTAGTAATTTATTATTTTATTGGCGGCGGTATCGCAATCATTTGCTTGTTACTTGATCTTTTATTTATATTAGCCGGGTTGCGCCTTTTTGGCGCTACTTTGACTCTACCGGGCATTGCGGGGATGATTTTAACTTTAGGGATGGCCGTTGACGCGAATGTATTAATTTTTGAAAGAATTCGCGAAGAGCTACATCTTGCCAAACCCTTATCCGTTGCAGTCAGTAATGGGTTTCACCAGGCAAGACGAACAATATTTGATGCAAATTTAACTACCTTAATTGCAGCTCTGTTTTTATTTATTTACGGTACCGGCCCGATTCGGGGTTTTGCTGTCACTTTATCTTTAGGTATTGTCGCCAGTATCTTTACAGCAATTTTTGTGGGCAGGATTATGTTTTCTTCGCTTATTGACCTAAAGTTGAAAAAATTTCCGATGCTGTTATTGATCCCCAAATCACACATTAATTTTATTAAATTAAAAAATATCTATTTATTAATTTCAGCGATAGCAATTGTTTTAAGCTTGTTTAATTTTTACTCAAAAGGGGAAGCGGTTTATGGGATTGATTTTAGCGGTGGCCAAAATCTTGAGTACAAGATAACTCCCGCGCCGGAAATTAACAGTGTTCGCAATACTTTAGCTGAAGCAGGGTTTTCTGACGTTGTTATCCAAGAATTTCAGGATATTGAAGGCGGGATAATAATCAATAGCAAAGACGATATTGCCTCAAGAGTTAAGGAAGCCCTTACTGAAAATTTTAAAGATGTCGAGGAATTAAAAGTTACAACCGTGGGGCCTCAGGTTGGCGGCATTTTGCGGCGGAAGGCGTTGTTTGCCATTATCTTTTCGTTGTTAGGTATTTTAGCCTATGTCGTTTACCGTTTTAAGCATTTCGATTTTGCCTTTGCGGCTGTAATTGCGCTTTTTCATGATATTCTGATTAGCTTAGGGATTATGGTATTAGCCGGATATCAGGTAAGCCTATTGACTGTTACCGCTCTGTTGACTATTGCTGGTTATTCGATAAATGATACGATAGTTGTCTACGATCGGATTAGAGAAATATCACCGAAGATGCACAAGTCAACCTTACGTCAAATAATAAATACAGCCATAAACCATACTCTTTCCCGGACTGTGATTACATCATTAACTACGATTATGGTAGTGCTATCTATCTATCTTCTCGGTGGTAAAGCCTTAAAGAGTTTTTCCTTTACCCTGTTGGTCGGCATAATCGTCGGCACTTACTCTTCGGTATACATAGCATCGCCTTTAGTTTTATTTTTTAGAAAATCTCACCTTCTTCATAAACACAAATAAAGAAAATTACTAATTACTAATTTCTAATTGACCTAATAAATTTGCAATGATCAAATAAGATGATTTTTTATTATTGATGATTGGTTATTAGTGATTGATTTGATTGTCAATTATTAGGTATAATTAAAGATGTTTAATTCCTTAAAAATTTATAAACATAAAGCTATCTCTATTGAAGCTGTCTGCCAAAGCTTGAGTAGTCTAAACTATAGTGGCGGCCAGGGGGTAGCTGAACCGGGAGATTTTGCCCAAAAAGGGGATACTCTGGAAGTGTTTCCGGCAAATTTTTCCTTACCACTGCGAATTGAGTGGGATTTCGATAAAATTTCAAAAATTTATAGTTTTGACCAGAATTTTTCAAAAATCCTTGAGTATGATTTATTGATTATCGTCCCTTATTTTAAAAAAAAGCATCATTACCTTTCCGAAGATTATCCCTTGGAAGGAAGTCTGCGGATTGCAGCCGGTGATTACGTGGTCCATACTCATTACGGGATTGGAAAATTTTTAGGAACAAAAAAAATTAAGGCAAAACAAAATGAAGAATATTTTTTCCAAATTGAATATGCAGATAGCGATTGCATTTATGTTTCCAAAGAAAATGCCCATTTAATTCAAAAGTATATTAATTTTGGGATTAAAAAACCAGTTTTAACTAAGCTGGGTAGTAAAGAATGGGCAAAAATTAAGCAAAAAGTAGAAAAAGGGGTTCATTACTATGCTCTTTCAATATTAAAGATTGAAGCCCAACGAAAATTAATCGGCGGGATCAACTATCCCAAGGATAGCAGCTGGCAAAAAAAATTTGAATCACAATTTCCTTATCAATTAACTCCCGATCAAAAAAAAGCTGCAAAAATTGTAAAAGAAGAGATGCAGTCAGAAAAATGTATGGATAGATTGCTCTGTGGGGGGGTGGGGTACGGAAAGACTGAAGTAGCAATGCGGGCAGCTTTTCGGGCGGCAGCTTCCGGCCGTCAAGTTGTATTTTTAGTCCCCACAACCATCCTTGCTTATCAACACTATCTAAATTTACAAAGACGGATGAAGGATTTTCCTTTGTCGGTGGAGATGTTGTCTCGTTTTCGGACCAAATCAGAACAAAACAATATCAGCCAAAGGCTTAGAGAGGGAAAAGTAGATATTGTGGTGGGAACGCATCGGCTTTTATCTGATGATATCCGCTTTCAAGAATTGGGTTTATTAATTATTGATGAAGAACAGCGGTTTGGGGTTGAGCATAAGAATAAGATAAAATCACGGCGAGTCGGGATTGATGTTTTGTCGCTGACCGCAACCCCGATCCCGCGGACTTTATATATGAGCATGGTAGGGATAAAAGATGTTTCTTTAATCCAGACTCCGCCGAAGGAGCGTTTATCAATACAGACAAAAGTTTATCCTTTCAGCGTAAAGATTATTAAAAAAGCGATAAAGCGCGAACTCCGGCGCGGTGGACAAGTATTTTTTATCCATAATCGCATAAAAGATATCGATAAAATAGCAAAAAAAGTAAAGAATAATTTGCCGAAAATAAAAATTGGTTTGGCCCACGGAAGGCTGCCGGCTCATGAAATAGAAAAAGTAATGCTTGATTTTGTGGATGGAAAAATTGATGTACTATTTTCTACGGCTATCGTTGAATCCGGTATTGATATTCCAAATGCAAACACGATCATTATTAATAATGCAAATAATTTTGGTTTAGCCGATCTGCACCAACTGCGGGGCCGGGTAGGAAGGCGAAAAATGCAAGCTTATGCTTTGTGCCTGCGGCCAGCTCTCGACAAAATAAAAACTGAATCAAGGAAGAAGCTTGAATTCATTGAAGAGTTCTCTCATTTAGGTGCGGGTTTTGAATTAGCAAGGCGAGATTTGGAGTTAAGAGGTGCAGGAAATATCTTGGGCAAACAACAGCATGGTTTTATTTGGATGGTCGGTTTTGATTTTTACTGCCGTCTTTTGAAAAAAGAGGTTGATTATTTAAAAGAAGCTTTTAAAATGTAGGTAATTATGAAAAAAAATATTCTAATAATACTGATAACTATAGTTATGGTTTCTGCAGGCACACTTATTTCTTTTGCAGAAATAAATAAAATTGTCGCAAAAGTAAATAATGACATTATTACCTCCGATGATCTTCAGAAATATGTTCAGATGCTTGCCGCCCGCAGAGGCGACCCAGCTGTTGACCTTAATCAGGATGAATTAAGAAAAGAAGCTTTGAATCGCTTAATTGAAGACCGCTTAATATTACAACAAGCCAAGAAAGAAGATATTGAAGTTCCCTCAACTTGGTTAGAAAATAAAATAAAACAATTGATAGCGCGTCATCCCAGCCAGGAAGCTTTTTATGATTCGTTGCAAAAGCAAGGCATTACCATGTCTTATTTAAAAAAGCGCCTTAGCCAGCAGTATTTGCTAAAAGAAGTGATCGATAAAGAAGTAAGGGCAAAAATTGCGATTGCTCCGGGGGAGATAAATCAATTTTATCAAGAAAATCAAGCTGATTTTCAATCTCCCTCTAAAGTGAGTTTTTTTATTGCTAAAGATTCAGATCGGGAAAAAATAGAAAACATGAAAAATTTTATTGAAAAAGAAGGGATCGAAAAGGGAAAAGAAAATTATAAAAATGTATTATCAAATATTGAAAGTTATATTAACCAATTACAGAAGCCATTAGCTGAAGCATTAACTAAATTAAAAGATAAAGAATTAACAATTACAAAAATAAATAAACTGTATTATTTAGTCTATCGCGAAAAAATGGAATCACCCCGTGAATTAACGCTTTCTGAAGTACAAGATCAAGTTTATGAATATCTTTGGCAACAACAATTCAGTCAAGAATTTAATAGCTGGGTTGATGCCCTAAAAGAAAAAGCAGTTATCAAAAATTATTCTTCCCCGGATCTCTTAAATTAAATAATATTAACATGAATAAAAAACAAGGTAAGGATATTGTTATTACTATTGGTGATCCTGCGGGTTGTGGCCCCGAAGTCACTTTCCGGGCCCTGAAAGCTATAATCGATCAGCCAATTAATTTTTGGGTGGTAGGAGACAGAATTGTTGCCGAGCAAATACCCGCATATCATCAAATAAAAGATCGACTACTTTTTTTAGATGCTGCTACAAAAAATATCGAAAAAATCAAAAGAGGTTCAAGCTCAGAATTGTCCGGCGCAGCTAGTCTAAACTATTTACAAAAAGCTTTAAATCTTATAGGCGAAAAAGAAATTAAGCGATTGGTTACCGGGCCGGTGTCTAAAGAAGCAATAAGCATGGTAAAACCAGGATTTTCCGGCCATACTGAATTCTTAAGAGATTATTTTTCTCTAAAACGCGTCGCAATGATGATGTTCTCAGCAAAGATAAAGACTGTCTTGCTTACTCGCCATCTCAATCTTGATCAAATAAAAAAGGCAATTACTAAGGACCTGGTGTTTGAAACTATTTCATTAACTTATTCTTTTTTAAGAAAACAATTAAGAATAGAAAAACCGGTTATTGGCTTGGCTTCTGTCAATCCCCATGCCGGGGTGGATACTTTTATGGAGAAAGAAGAAGAGGTGATTAAATCAGCCAGAGAGCAATTCGGCGTGGCTGCTTGCGGCCCTTACCCGGCTGATTCATTATTTACTCCAGACAATTTGAAAAAATTTAATTGCATAATTGCCGCCTATCATGATCAAGGGATGATCCCCTTTAAATTACTTTCTTTTTATTCCGGCATCAATATTAGCTTGGGATTGCCGATCATTCGAACTTCACCCGGCCACGGTGTAGCTTATCAATTAGTAAAAAATAATTCTCAAAAAATATTTCATAGTTCAATGGAAGCGGCAATCATCAAAGCCTTAGAGTTAAACTGATGACTGATTATAAATTGCTTTCCCAAGTTTTTTTAACAGATAATTATTATCGGAAAAGAGTTGTTTCTGCTTTGGATTGCAAACAAAAAAATGTATTAGAAATCGGTGCCGGCGATGGCCGGATAAGCAAGATGATTGCTGCGAAAGCAAGATTTCTTTATTGCATAGAGATTGATTTAAAATTATCGGCAATAATCAAAAAAGAACTCGCTGATAACAAGAATACAAAAGTCATTTCTGATGATTTTCGCAACATATCTCTTACCAGTTTAGATAAAGAACTTGTTATCTTCAGTAATGTTCCTTATCATTTAAGCACAGAATTAATTAAATATTTAATTAATCACCGGAAAGATATCATTACAAGTTATTTGATTTTACAAAAAGAGTTTGTAGATAAAATCAGAGCACAACCCGGCAGCAAATCTTACGGGGTGCTCAGTTGTTTAACTCAATATAATGGTAAAGTTAAGCATTTGTTTAATATCCCGGCCGGAGCTTTTCGGCCTTCTCCCAAAGTCAATTCTTCTTTTATTGAAATTGAATTTTACCAGAAGAAACCAATTCAGGCTAAAAATGAATTTTTTTTATTTCAATTTATAAAAGAAATTTTCAAGCAGCGCCGAAAGAAGATTAAGACAGTAGTCAAAGAACAATTTTCCCCACAAGCTTTGCATTCTTTAATTGGGCTTGGTATTGATTTAAATCAAAGGCCGGAACAAATCAGCTTAGATAATTTTTGCAAGATTAGTGATTGTTTGCATAGTTTACAGTAAAATTTGTTTCTGGTATAATTAGTAAAATGAGAAAAAAACAGCTGGCTCATCATCGACCGAAGTGGAAAAGCCATCTTGGCTTTCTGCTTGCTGCCGTAGGCTCTGCGATTGGCCTGGGCAACATTTGGCGTTTTTCCTACCTTTGTTACAAAAATGGGGGCGGAGCATTTCTGCTGCCTTATTTGGCAGCTCTCTTTATCGTCGGCATCCCTTTGATAATCTTAGAAATTGGCCTCGGCCACAAGATGCGCGGTTCGGCCCCAGCTAGCTTTGCGAGCATCTCGAAAAAATGGGAATGGTTAGGTTGGTGGCAGGTATTTCTGGTGATGTTTGGGATTGTTCTTTATTATTCTGTAATTATAGCTTGGTGCCTTAATTATTTTTTCTTTTCTTTTAACCTTAGTTGGGGCCCGAGCCCCGATATTTTTTTCACAAAAAAATTTTTAATGAGCAGCAGTTCTCCTTTTCAAATAGGAGATATCCGCAGTTTGATCCTTTTTTCGTTAGCTATTATTTGGTTTTTAAATTGGTTCATTGTATTTAAGGGTGTACAAAACGGTTTAGAGCGGGCCAGTAAAATCTTCATGCCAATTTTGTTTATCCTTACCGGGATCATTATTATTTGGGGCTTGCGTCTTGATGGAGCGATGCAGGGAGTTTCTGTATACCTGCGGCCTGATTTTTCTCAAATAACAAATATAAAAGTATGGATGGATGCTTTTAGTCAAATATTTTTTACCTTAAGTTTAGGTTTCGGGATTATGATTGCCTATGCATCATACCTGCCAAAAAAGACTCAAATTGTGAGGGATTCTTTAATTATCAGCGGCATAAATTGTTTATTTTCTTTGCTGGCCGGGATTGGGGTATTTGCTGTTTTAGGCTACATGGCGAAAGTTCAGTCTGTGCCGATTAATGAAGTTGTTACTGAATCAATCGGGCTTGCTTTTGTCGCTTTTCCTAAAGCTATAAGCCTGCTTCCCGATTTTTCAAAACTTTTTGGAGTTTTATTTTTTGGCAGCCTGGTCATTGCGGGGCTCTCTTCATCAATATCAATTATTGAAGCTTTTACCTCGGGGATAGTAGATAAATTCCATTACTCCCGGAAAGCCGTAGTGTCGGTATTATCGGCAGTTGGATTTTTGGGCAGCATTATTTTTACCACCCAAGGCGGGATTAATTGGCTAGATATTGCTGATCATTTTTTGACTCAATACGGATTGATTTTAGGTGCAATATTTGAATGTATTGTTATCGGTTGGTTTTTCAAAGTAAATAAATTAAGAGCTCATATTAATCATTACAGTGGCTGGAAGGTGCCGTTATTTTGGAATTTTTGCATTAAGATTCTTTCACCTTTGATTTTAATTACAATATTTATCTCTTCCTTAGTTGAGGAATTCTCACAAAGTTACGGCGGATATTCTCGTCTTGCGATAATATTAATTGGCCGAGATTGGTTAATTTATACTTTGTTTGGAGCTTTAGTTGTTGCTTTCCACTCTTGGCATCTAGACCCGCGTCAAAGAATGCTTGTTCATGAAAAAGAAGATCTTTAACCGCAAGTTTTATCTTTACTCTTTAATTCTTATAATAATATTGTTAGGGTTTGTTTCTGTGCAGATCAAGAAGCGAGCTGCACTTGCTTATCTACAAAACCAAATTAATATTCAAGCCTCAGATTTTTCCGGGCAATATTCTTTAATCATTTACAGACCCGGCTTGTTTGGTTTTTCTTTTTCCCAGCAGCCGAATTTAAAAATTCCCGCCGCTAGTTTAATTAAGTTGCCGATTTTAGCGGCTGCTTTGCAAGCAGTTGAAGAAAATGTAATTAGTTTTGATCAAGAAGTTGTAATTGAAGGCCGGGACATTACCGGTGGTTCTGGTATTTTTAAAAAGGTTGAATTGCCGTTAAAGGTAAATTTTAAAGAATTATTATCGTTTATGATTATAATTAGCGATAATACCGCAAGCAATAAAGTGATAGATTTGCTAGGCTTAGATTATCTCAATACTAAGTTTAAAAGTTCTGGCCTAAAGAATACAGTTTTAAATAGAAAGATGATGGATTTTGTAAGTAGAAAAAAAGGATTTGAGAATTATACCTCGAGTCGAGATACCCTAATTATTTTAAAAAAGATATATGAACAAAAATTAGTTAACGCTCAGTTTTCTCAGTTTGCCAGGGATCTATTGTCCCGCCAGCAGTACAATGATCGCATTGCCCGTTTTTTGCCCAAAGACGTTGAAGTTGCACACAAAACTGGTTTGGAAAAAGGTATTTTGCATGATGCGGGGATTGTCTATGGCAAAAAACAAGATTTTATTATTTGTGTGCTAACTACAAAAGTAACAAATTACAGAGAGGCAAAAGAATTCATTGCAAAGGTTTCTCAGATGTCTTATAATTTTTTAAATTAACTTTTAAAGTTATGTTTATTTTAAGTAATTTTTTAATTGGTCTAGCTAATATTTTAAGCATTATCTTTACGATTGCCTGGTGGTTAATTTTGATTCGGGCCCTGCTTAGTTGGGTAAACCCTGATCCTTACAATCCCATCGTGCAATTTTTGTATAAAACAACTGAACCAATCCTTTATCCGATTCGAAAGATATTGCCGGAAAGCCTTAAATTCGGCATAGATATTTCACCAATAATTGCTTTTCTGGCGATTGTTTTTCTGCGGTCATTTTTAATTCAAACACTTTATCAATTAGCAGCTAATTTAAGATAAAATTAATTGTAAGCCGAGATAATAATTTGATTTTTTATCTTTGATGATATAATAAGTAACTTTACATAAAGGTAAATAAAACTTAAAAGGAGGGTTCATGTCTGTTTCAAGTATTTTACGCAAAGAATCTTGTGTTTTAAATTTAGAAGCTAAAAATAAAAAAGATGCAATTTCTGAAATTGGAGAAACATTAAAGAAAACTAAAAAAATAAAAAATTACAAACAATTTATAAAAGATGTAACAAAACGAGAAAAACTCGGTTCAACCGGGATTGGCAATAAAATTGCCATTCCACATGCCAGAACCGATTCAGTCAAAGACATTGTGATTGGTTTTGGTAGAACAAAAACAGGGATAGATTTTAAAGCGCTTGATGGCGAAAAAGTTAAATTAATTTTTTTGATGGGGGCAAACCCAAAACAATTGAATCTTTATCTTCGGATTCTAGCAGAAATATCTAAATTATTGATGAACGAAGGTTTTCGGCAGTCATTGTTGGCAGCAAAAAATACAACTAAAATAGTCAATACAATTAAGCACTTTGAAAATAATTTAAAATAAATTAAAAAGGTGGTGGACATGAAAGTTAAAGAAGCGATGCGGGATGATGTAATAAAAGTAACTAGCTCTATCCCTCTGAAATCTCTTTTTGATATGTTTGCTAATTTTCATTCTCTTCCTCTGATCCCGGTTGTAGATGCTGACGATAAGTTAGTGGGCGTAGTTCGTTCTGAAAATCTGCTTGATATCTTGCGGCCCCAGCAGGCAAAACTCTTTCGCAACATCCCTTTTGTGGAGATAAAGGAAGAGGCGTTTGATTTAGAATACACCCCTTCCTTAGGGCAATTAATTATCGTTGATGATATCATGGATACTGCTTTTGAGTCAGTAAATGAGCTAGATTCTTTAACGGACGCTTATCGGACGATGAAGGACCTCGACAAAAAAAGGATTCCGGTAGTTGATTCAAGAGGGAAGTTAGTCGGGATTTTAGGGGTTTTTGATGTAATTAAGGCGATGTTTAAGAAAAAAGGGATTATTTAAAAATAGAAAAAGGGTAATATATGTTCACAGATCCTATCTTAAGTTTAGCACTTATATTTATTGCCGGTTTTTTTCTTTCCAAAATTGCGGAAAAACTAAAAATTCCTACTATTACAACTTATGTAATTTTGGGTATTTTGCTGTCGCCGAATTTATTAGGGGTAATTTCGCCAAAAATACTAGCTGCTTCCGATATATTTTCCAATGTGGTCTTAGGCATAATTGCGTTTAGTTTAGGCCGCAGCCTTTCTGTTGATATTTTTCGCCAGATTGGTAAGGCAGTCATCGCAATTTCTTTAAGTGCTTCTGTAATCCCTTGGGTTTTAGTAGCGCTGGTGCTCTGGCTAGTTTTTAAACAACCGTTGGCCGTTGCCTTGGTATTCGGTTCGATCGCTGCTGCCACTGATCCGGCTACCACTGTGGCGGTCAGCCAAGAATATCGGAGTAAAGGAGTGTTTACTAATACTTTATTAGGAGTTGTCGCGGTAGACGATCTTTGGGCTTTAATTTTGTTTGGTTTTTCTTTTGCCCTGGCTCAAGCTTCTTTTCTCCAAACTGCCGGATCTTCTCTGGTTTTCAAAGAATTGCTAATTGCTTTCGGCGAAATAGGCGGATCTTTATTAATCGGGATAATAGTTGCACTTATTTTTAATTTTTTCTTAAAAATTGTGCGCAGTCCCCGCGATAGATTAATTTACAGCTTAGGGTTCTTGTTATTAGCTATCGGTTTAGCTATTTATTTGAAAATGTCGATATTATTAACTGCCATGTTTTTTGGTGTTTTTTTTGTAAATACCAACAAAACTCATCATTATGTATTTGAAACTGTAAATAATGTGACTCCTCCCTTGTACTTAGTTTTTTTCGTATTGGCTGGTGCACAATTAAAATTTCAGATGCTCTCTACAGTTATTGTTTTGATCGCGGCCATTTTTATTTTGAGAATTGTGGGAAAAGTAGTAGGAGCTTTTATTGGAGCAAAATGCACAGGCTCATCTTCTTTAATTCAAAAATACATGGGGATCGCTTTACTGCCGCAAGCCGGGGTTGCATTAGGTTGTGCTTTGGTTGCGAAGCATCATTTAAATAATAATTGGGGTGACTTGATTTTAACTACGACGGTGGGGACAACTGTTTTTTTTGAGTTACTCGGCCCCTTAGTTACCCGCTTTTCCTTAATTAAGGCCGGTAACATTACTGAAGAATTATGAAAATTACAAAACAAGCCAAAAAAGGAATATTAGCTTTTGTGTTAGCCGGTGGCAGGGGCGAACGGCTTTATCCGTTGACGGCAGAAAGGAGCAAGCCCGCGGTACCTTTTGGCGGAAAATATCGAATCGTTGATTTTACCTTAAGCAACTTGCTTAATTCAGGCATTTTTTCTATATATATATTGGTCCAATACAAATCACAATCATTAATTGAACACGTTAGAACCAGCTGGCTTAAGGCAGGTTTTTTGCCGGATCACTTTGTGACAGTCGTTCCGCCTCAAATGCGGCGTAAAGAACGAGAGGAGTGGTATAAAGGGACAGTTGACTCAATTTATCAAAACATTAATCTTATTTATGATTTTAAACCAAAATTTGTAGCGGTCTTTGGCGGGGATCATATTTTTCGCATGGATATAAAAAAAATGATCGATTTTCATATTGCGAAAAAATCTAAGCTAACAATTTCCGCAATCCCCGTAAAGGCTAACGAAGCTTCTCAATTTGGCGTGCTTGATACAGATAGTAATTACCGGATAAACGGTTTTCAAGAAAAACCGGATTTTTCAGGGACGAATAAGATTTTAGCTTCAATGGGTAATTATATTTTTGATACTGAATTTTTACTACAAATTTTAGAAAAACAAACTCAAAAAGGAATTATTGAGGATTTTGGCAAAGACATGATGCCTTATTTGGTAAAAAAGAATGCAAAGATTTTTGCTTATGATTTTTCTCAAAACAGAATACCCGATTTAAAACCGACCGAAGCTAAGTATTATTGGCGCGATGTCGGTACTATTGAATCATATTGGCAAGCAAATATGGAACTTCTCGGGGGAAAAACCGTTTTAGACTTAGACAATAGAAGTTGGCCGATTTATGCTTCACACCTTGATACTTCTCCGGCAACTATTTTTGACAGTAAAATTGAAAATTCTCTTATTTGTGAGGGGAGTAAAGTATCCGGCTCGCAGATAAAAAATTCAATTATTGGCCGTTCGGTTTCTATTGAAAAAGGTTGCAAAATAGAAGATTCGATAATTATGGATTTTAGCGTAATTGGCAGTTCAACTTATATCAAAAAATCAATAATAGACCGCTTTAATTTCATCCCCAAAAATACAAAAATTGGTTATTCTGCAAAAAAAGATGCCCAGCACTACAATCTTGATAAATCAGGGGTTGTTGTGGTGCGCCGTGGCGCTCATCAACTTTAGCCAGCCCCTTCTTTAGCCTTTTTACATTGATTTTTAAAGTTGCAATGATATAATTTTAATACAAAATAACGATAATTATGAAAAAAGAAACTATTGACTTAGCAAAGCGGGCGGCAGCCTTAATTAATCAGGCTGATTACGGAGAAATAAAGAAAATCTTACCTTTTCACCCCGAAGATATCGCTCACTTAATTTCAGAATTAAACCTTTCTTCGCACAAACTCTTTGTATTTCGGTTAGTCCCTTATGATAAGGCAGTTGATGTCTTTGAGCATCTACCGGTTGAGGAAGAAGAGCAAATGCTAACCGGCCTTAACTCAGATGAAATAAAAGAAATTTTAAATCAAATGTCGCCGGATGACCGTACTGAATTATTTGATGAATTACCGGCTGAATTAGCAAAGAAATTTATAAATTTTTTATCACCCGAAGAGCGGCAAGTTGCGATAGAACTTCTCAATTACCCCCAAGATTCGGTGGGGCGCTTGATCACGCCTGATTTTGTTCAGCTTTATGCGGGGATGTCTGCTGCCGATGCCCTCACTCACATTCGAAAAGTCGGCTTACGTAAAGAAACTGTTTATCATTGTTATGTTTTAGACAATACTAAAAAGTTAATCGGGATTGTTTCGCTGAAAAAAATAGTTTTAGCTAAACCGGATCTAAACATTGCTGAAATTATGTCTAAGGATGTAATTGCGGTCTCTGCTTTTACCGATAAAGAAGAGGCGGCAGATATCTTTAAGCGTTATGACTTGATAGTGTTGCCGGTCTTAGATAATAATGATAAGTTGTTAGGTATTGTAACTTTCGATGACTTGGTTGATGTTTTAGAAGAAGAAACCACAGAAGATTTTGAAAAAACAGCAGCGGTTTTGCCGGTAGATAAGCCCTATCTTGACGCCGGTTTTTTCCAATTGCTCTGGAAAAGAAGTTTCTGGCTGGTAGTACTGGTAATTTTACAATCTATTTCAAGTTTAGTGATTAAAAGTTACGGGCCGTTGATCCAACAATGGATAGCATTGACCTTTTTTCTTCCGATTTTAATTGCAACCGGGGGTAATGCTGGTATTCAATCAGCAATGATGATCATTCGTGGTTTAACTGTTAAAGATATTAGTGTGAAAGATTTTTTCCGGGTTATTTTTCGCGAGTCTTTATTGGGGCTGTCGATTGGTTTGATTTTAGCGTTGGTCGGTGTACTGAGGGTCTTTCTTCAGGAGGGCCAACAATGGGCCTTAAGTATCTCGGTAGGGGTTTCAATGGGGCTGACTGTTTTGTTCTCGGCGATGATTGGAGCAGCTTTACCGATGATTTTTCGAAAATTAAAACTAGACCCGGCTTTAATGAGCGGCCCCATGATTACAACTATTGTTGATGTTTGTGGGGTTTTTATTTATTTTAAAATTGCTTCAATTATTTTAAATTTATGATAAACAAAAAGCCGATTGGTATTTTTGATTCCGGTGTTGGCGGTTTAACGGTTTTGAGAGAGATCGAAAAGTTGATGCCTAATGAAAATATTATTTATTTTGGTGACACCGCCAGAGTTCCTTATGGGAATAAATCTAGCTCAACTATTAAAAAATTTAGCGTTGAAAATATCTTATTTTTGTTAGAGAAAAAAGTTAAAACAGTTGTGGTTGCTTGCAACACCTCATCAGCCCTAGCCCTTGATTACCTAAATGATATTTTTCGTATCCCGATAATCGGAGTGATTGAAGCCGGGGTAAAGAAAGCAGAAAAGTTAAGTTCTGATAAAATCGGGATCATCGGCACAAAATCAACTATTGCCAGCAATGCTTATCAGGATATGATTGCTAAAACAATCAAAAAGAGCAAGGTATCGGCAAAGTGTTGCCCGTTATTTGTCCCGTTGATAGAAGAGGGGTTGGTATCGGGAAAAATCACTACAGAAGTTGTTTCTGCTTATTTAGCTGATTTTAAAAAAGCAAAGATAGATACCTTAATTCTGGGTTGTACTCATTATCCTTTATTGAAGAAGGAAATAGCAAGGTATTTGCCAGGGGTTAATATCGTTGATTCAGCCCAAGAAGTTGCTAGTTACACCAAGCAAGTTTTAACGCACTTTAATTTAGTTAACAACAATCCGACACTCGCTGAAAAAAAATTTTATATTAGTGATGAGCCGAAAAATTTTGTTAAATTAGCTAAATTGTTCTTAAAAAGAACTATAACCAAGCCAAAACTAGTCAATGTATAAAGTAAAAATTATTAAAAGTTTTAGCTCCGCTCATTATTTGCCGCAATACAAAGGGAGTTGTGAAGCGCTCCATGGCCACAATTGGAAGGTAGAAGTTGTTGTATCTCGGCAAAAATTAGACAATTCCGGGATGGTTATTGATTTTAGAAAATTAAAAAAGATAACTGGAGATGTTTTGGCAGAATTAGACCATAGCTGTTTGAATGATCTTGATTATTTTAAAAATAATCCCCCTAGTTCTGAAAAAATTGCTCAATATATATATGAAAAAATATCTCGACAGTTACCTAAAGATTCTAAGTTGCATGAAGTTAAAGTTTGGGAAACAGACAATTCCGGTGCTACGTATTCAAATAATAAATAAATATGAAAAGAGAAAAAGCGATCATCCTTCTTTCCGGGGGGATAGATTCAGCAACTACCTTATTTTTAGCAAAAAAACAAAATTTTTTACCGCAAGCCTTAATTTTTGATTACGGGCAAAAGCATAAAAAAGAAATCAAGTTTGCCAAAAAAATAGCCGGAAAAGCAAAAATTAAGTATTATCTGGTCAAGATTGATATCCCTTGGTCCGGGTCAAGCTTAACTGACAGATCAAAAAAAATACCTACTAGATTTTCAAAAAAGATACCTTCAACTTATGTGCCGGGGCGCAATATTGTTTTCTTAAGTTATGCAATTTCTTTTGCCGAAAGTATCAAAGCAAAGGCTATCTTTATCGGTGCCCACACCCAAGATTATTCTGGTTATCCAGATTGCCGGCCGGAGTTTTTAAAAGGTTTTAATCGAGCCGTTAATTTAGGGATTGTGAATAAAGGGGTCAATATTCATTATCCTTTAATCCAGAAAAATAAAAAAGAAATAATTAAATTAGGCTTAAATTTAGGGGTGCCTTTTCAATATACTTGGTCTTGCTATCAAGGCGGCCAATCTCCTTGTAAAAAATGTGATAGTTGCCGTTTTAGAATTGCGGCATTTTCTGAATTAGGCCTAATTGACCCTCTTTTAAAAAATAAATAATGAAAAGAACAATTCTTTATGTTTGTATACTTAGTTTTTTGAGCTTAATTTTTTTGGGCTTTACAGAAAGCAAACACACGTTGATTGATGCAGTTTGGGAAAAATTTAAGGCTGTTAAAAGCTGCTATTTTCAGGAAAAAACAAAAACGGGGTCGTTTTCAGTAGCTGATACTAGCGGTGCTATCGATTATCACAACAAAAGACTGTGGGCAACGACCAGCTCCGGCGGTCAGTTGATAGAAAAAGTTTATTGTCGAGATAAAAATGTATGTATTTATAACGGTATTACTGAACAGTGGTTTAATATCGACTTTGATGCTTATGATTTTGATCAGGGCTTTAACAAAAAGAAGGTATTTATATTTTTCAATAAACAAGCGCAAAACAATGGTTTTGATTTAAAATTTATAAACGAAAAGTCAAATGATAAATTTTTTATTTTAGAAAGCAAAATAAAAGATAGCGATCAGGCAAAGAGGTATTTATTAGATAACTTAGAAATAATTTTCGGCAAAAAACTAAGCCGGCAATTAACAAAAAACGAAAAACTACTCAATGACTATTTAGATGCCTACACCAATAATTTTATAAATATTGCCTGGGTTAGAAAGAATGATTTTTCCCTGGAAAAAATAAAACAAGGCTATTTTCAGCCGGTTGGCCCGGGGGCCGTGATCCGGATAGAGAAAGAAAAGGTTTATTATGGCCAGGATCGAGATGTGAAGTTCGAGGTGCCCAACAATGATTGCAAAAATAAATGAAATTTTTAAATCAAAGCAAGGCGAAGGCCTCTGGCAGGGTAAGCTACAGGTTTTTCTGCGTTTTTTTGGCTGTAACTTAAATTGTCAATTTTGTGATACAAAACAAGATAGTTACCAGCTAATGAATGTTAACGAAGTTCTTGATTCAATAGCTAGTTTTCATAAATTTCATTCGGTATCCTTAACCGGAGGAGAACCGTTACTCCAAATTGATTTTCTGCGAGAGCTCGCCCAGTGTTTAAAAAGAAGGGGGCAAATTACTTATTTAGAAACCAACGGAATCTTATACCAGAATTTAGCTAAAGTCATAGAAAACATTGATATAATTGCGATGGATTTTAAATTTCCTTCATCAACCGGGATCGGCCCTTTGTGGGCAGAACACCAAAAGTTTATGGAAATTGCAAGAAACGCTAACTTATTTATAAAAACAGTTATCGGCCAAAACACCACAATTGATGACCTGGATAAAGCAATTAGGATAATAAAAACCAACAGGCCAGATGTATCTTTAATTCTACAGCCGGAAAACTCCAAAGAGGAACTTCTCCCAGATAAATTAACAACTTTTAAAAAAAGATGCACAGAAAGCTCTATTTCTGTTAAAATTATTTCCCAATTACAGAAAAAATTAGGGATAAGATGAACAAAGATATTAGAAAAAAAATAGAAAAACTGGTTGAAGAGGCTAATTTTAATTTACGTCTCGATTTAAAAAAAGTTATATCTGCTGCCTATCGAAAAGAAAAAAATGAAATGGCAAAAAAGGCCTTAGCTTGGATTTTAGAAAATGCCGACATTGCCCAAGGTGAAAAGATTGCGTTGTGCCAAGACACGGGGCTGCCTGTCGTATTTTTTGAAGCCGGGAAAGATGCAAAAATAACATTTTCTTTAATCAACCAGATTAAAAATGAAATTGCCCGTTTTTATAAAAAGTTTTACCTGCGCCGCTCGATTACTGATCCGTTGGTTCGCAACAACCCGGGCTATCAAGGCATTATCGACCATATCCATTTTTCACTCCAGATTAAAGGGTTGCGCCTAACTTTGTTCCCGAAAGGGTTTGGCAGTGAAAACAAAACTCAAATTAAGATGTTTAATCCCACTGCAACTGTTGGAGAAATAGAAGATTTTATTATAAAGTGTGTAAAAGATGCCGGCCCGGAAAGCTGCCCGCCTTTTTTTGTAGGGGTAGGTATCGGCGGCACCGCGGACCATGCTCTTTTTTTAGCAAAAAAAGCATTAATAGATAGGATTGATTTGCCAAATCCGGATCAAAAGCTAAAAAGAATGGAGAAAAATATATTGAAGAAAGTAAATAAATTAGGGATCGGCCCGATGGGCTTTGGCGGAAAATTTACTGCTTTGGCGGTAAAAATAAAAAAAAGCCCAACGCATATCGCGGGGCTGCCGGTGGGGGTAAATACCAGTTGCCATGCCTTACGCAGCGCGAGCGTGGTGATTAAAGGTTAAAGGAAAAACATGAAAGAAATAAAATTAGTCAAAGATAAAAACATGTTTAGGCAATTAAAGGCAGGTGACCATATTTTATTTTCCGGTTGCTTTTATACAGCAAGAGATCAAGCTCATAAGCAAATAATAAAAAAAATTCAAGATAAGAAAAAATTACCAATTGATCTAAAGGCCAATATTATTTATTATTGCGGCCCGACCGAAACCCCGCACGGCAAAATAATTGGTGCTTGCGGCCCTACAACTGCTGCGCGAATGGATCTATTTGTGCAGCCGCTATTAGAAAGAGGATTGTTAGCGATGGTGGGGAAAGGGCGCAGGAGCAGCGCGGTTAAGGAATTAATTAAAAAGCACAAGGCAGTATATTTTCTGGCTCCTTCCGGCTGCGGGGCGTTGCTTTCAAAATTTGTTGTTTCAAAAAAAACTGTTTGCTTTGCTGATTTAGGGCCGGAAGCGATTTGCCTGCTTGAAGTTGAAAAATTTCCTTTAGTGGTTGGTATTGATTCAAGGGGTAAAAGTATTTATTAAGATTTAAAATAAAGGAGTAGTAATGAGAGCCAACAATCGCAAGCCTGATCAACTTAGAGAGATAAAGATTAAACGGCATTTTATAAAATATGCAGAAGGATCCTGTTTAATTGAAGCAGGCAATACGAAAGTGATCTGTACTGCCAATTTGGAAAATCGAGTTCCTTTTTTCTTAAAAGGGTCTAATTCCGGCTGGATAAAAGCTGAATACCGGATGCTGCCTTCTTCGACCCAAAGCCGAATCCCGCGCGATAAAATTTCCGGCCGGATCATGGAAATTCAGAGGTTGATCGCAAGATCTTTACGCAGCGCTATCAACTTAGATGATCTGGGCGAAAAAACGATTTGTATCGATTGTGATGTAATCCAAGCCGATGGCGGCACCCGGACCACTTCAGTAATCGGCGGTTTTATCGCTTTAGTAGATTGCTTGATGCATCTTTATAAAATCAATCAGCTCAATCAAGTACCGATTAACTATTTTATTGCGGCAACTAGTGTTGGCCTATGCCAGGGCCAGTTCCTTCTTGATTTGGATTACAGTGAAGACTCACAAGCTGATGTGGACATGAATGTAGTTATGAATTCAAAAGGCGATTTTATTGAAGTTCAAGGCACGGGAGAAAACAGTACTTTTTCTCAAAACGATTTAGATAAATTACTGGCTTTAGCAAAAAAAGGGATCAATGAAATTATTGATCAGCAACGCCAAATTTTTAAAGATATACCTATCGTTGTCTTATAAGCCGGTTAAGTATAATGCGTTTAATTATTGCCACAAAAAATAAATCGAAATTAAAAGAGATAAAAAATATTTTAGCGGGTATTTCCTTAGACATTATTGCTTTATCAGGTTTATCGGAAAAATTTAATATTACCGAAGACGGAAAAACATTTTATGCCAATGCTAAAAAGAAAGCTATACCGGTTTCAGCTAAATATCCAAATGATTATATTGTCGGTGAAGACTCCGGCCTGGCTGTAGATTACCTAGAGGGCGCACCCGGGATCTACTCCAAGCGGTATAGTGGTAAAAATGCAACTGATTCAAAAAATAATCAAAAGTTGCTTAACCAACTAAAGGGCATCAGCGATAAAAAGCGGACGGCAAAGTTTATTTGTTGTTTAGTTTTAGCAAAAAATGGAAAAGAGGTAACCAGTTTTTTTGGAGAGTTAATTGGTAAAATTCATAATAAGTTAGAAGGAAAAAATGGTTTCGGCTATGATCCTTTATTTTTTTTACCCGAATTTAATAAAACTACTGCTCAGCTAGAGCCGGAGCAAAAGAATAAAATAAGCCATCGCTACAAGGCTTTTGTTAAATTAAAAAAATTCTTCAAAATTCTTCAGAGAAAACATTTGACATTTTACTGATTAGCTATTATTTTAGTAAAGTTATGCCACAAAAAAGAAAACGTAAAATCAGATGGCGCTGCAGAAAAAAGAAACATAAGGGTACTAAGCCGAATTTAGGTTAATTGTTAATTGTTGCTTATTTTTGGGTGCGCAATATTAAAATGAGTATATTTCAATATATTCGTGAAGATGTGAGAAATGCTTTTCGTGAAGATCCGGCCGCTCGGACAACGATCGAGGTAATTTTTTGCTATCCCGGGCTGCATGCTATTTGGCTACATCGTGTTGCCCATTGGATTTGGAAAAAAGATTTTCGGACTTTAGCCCGGATGATCTCTCATTTTGGCCGCTTTTTCACCGGGATCGAAATACATCCGGGGGCAAAAATCGGCAGGCGGTTTTTTATCGACCACGGGATGGGAGTGGTGATTGGTGAAACTACCCAAATCGGCAATGATGTTTTAGTGTACCAGGGTGTAGTTCTTGGCGGTGTCTCCGGTAAAAAAACGAAACGCCATCCGACTATCGGCGATAAAGTAGTTATTGGCGCGGGTGCAACTTTACTGGGCCCGATTAAAGTCGGAGCCGCCGCACGCATTGGCGCCGGCTCTGTGGTTATTGAAGATGTCCCGGAAAAAGCTACTGTAGTTGGTGTTCCCGGCCGGGCAGTTTTAACGGCGCCGGGGAAAAAGGTAAGCGGGATAGAATTAAACCACAATAAATTGCCGGATCCGGTGATTGAAGTGTTACACAGATTAGAAAAAAGAATTGAAAAGTTAGAGGAGAAATAAGATGAAAGTTTTAATTACAGGTGCAGCTGGGTTTATCGGTTCAAATATCGTTAAGTATTTAGAAGAAAAATCAATAGATACTGTTTTGTTTGATAATTTTTCCCACGGAAATTATGCTAATATTTTAGAGGCGCGGGGGGAAGTAGTTTGGGGTGATGTCTCTGATCTAAATTTTGCGAAAAAAATCCCCGCAGTCGATGCGGTAATTCATGAAGCTGCTATTACCGATACCACTTTAGCTGATAATCAAAAAATGGTAAAAATAAATTATGATGGTTTTAGAAATGTTTTTGATTTTTGCCTGAGTAAAAATATCCCTTTGGTCTATGCATCAAGTGCTGGGGTTTACGGGAAATTAGAGAAAAAAATGTCGGAACAAGAAAAGCCGATCCCACACAACACTTATGCTTATTCGAAATATATGTGCGATTGTTGGGTAAATAAATATCGAAAGAATAATAAAACTGCCCCGATTGTAGGCTTGAGGTATTTTAATGTCTACGGTCCCCGTGAAGACCATAAAGGCAGTGCGGCGAGCATGATTTTTCAATTATACAATCAGATGATTTCCGGCCAAAACCCTCGCATTTTTAAATTAGGCGAACAGAAAAGAGATTTTATTTATGTAAAAGATGTTGCCCGAATTACCGCCGAAGCTGTTAATCTCGGTAAGTCAGCAATTTCTAATGTCGGGACGGGCCAACCCAGAACTTTTAATGATATTGTTTCTATTTTAAACAAAACTATTGATACTGATTTAAAACCGGAATATATTGACAATCCTTATCAGGACGTTTATCAAAATTATACAGAAGCAAACACAGAAATACTCAATAATGTTTTAAAAACTGAAACTAAGTATTCACTGGAAGCAGGCATCGAAGATTATTTCAAAAATTACCTTAAAAAGAACTTGACAAAAACCTAAATATATTGTACAAATAGGTTTGCCTAGAAATGGAATGGGATCAAATCTCTTAAAAAATTAATTATAAAAAGACGAAAGACAAGTTTCTTTGTGTCTTTTTTGTTCTCTGAAAAAATAGCCTTTGGAGGGTTTGATCCTGGCTCAGAGTGAACGCTGGCGGCGTGGATTAGGCATGCAAGTCGAGCGATGTTTTTTAAAGGGACAGGTCCCTTCGGGGACCTGTCCCACAAAAAACATAGCGGCAAACGGGTGAGTAACACGTGGGTAATCTGCCCTAGAGAGGAGCATAGCTTCGAGAAATCGAAGGTAATACTCCATACAGTCTTACTATTAATTTAGTAGGATCAAAGATGGCTTAGGACTTCGGTCCGCTGTCGCTTTAGGAGGAGCCCGCGGCCTATCAGGTTGTTGGTAGAGTAATAGCCTACCAAGCCAAAGACGGGTAGCTGGCATTAGCGTGTGGTCAGCCACATCGGGACTGAGACACTGCCCGGACTCCTACGGGAGGCTGCAGTCGAGAATCTTTCC
>CAZSDJ010000020.1:0-29206 GCA_964605645.1 uncultured Planctomycetia bacterium | reverse complement strand
AAACAGCTTTTACTTAAGTTCGCGGCTCCCTAAAAAAAATGGGGAAACTCCAGAATTTATAATTAACTTGATTTTATGTATAAACAGGTATATATTAGACTCTAAAAGAATAATCTGCAAGATATTAACCTCAAAAATTTTTAGTAGCTAAAATGGATCTTAAAAAATTAGGTAAAAAAATTAAGATGGCTCGAATCGAGCTTGACATGAACCAAACTGCTCTGGCATCTAGGATTGGTGCGAAACAAAAGAGCATTTCTCGCTATGAGAATGGTATCGTTATCCCCTCAATCGAGACACTTTTAAAAATTTCCGAGGTGTTTAAGAAACCGGTCACATATTTTTTGGAAGATAGAGAAAAGGAGGTATTAGATCAATGAATTACTGGTATCAACTAGTTTTTAAATTAAATAGAATTTTATTTTTTACGATAATTATTTGTTTTTTTTCTTTATCTTTTGTTTTGGCATCAGAAGGTAAAGATACAAAGGAAGAATTTTTCGTTAAAGAATTTGGTTTAATAACTGGCTTTGCCCAAGGGAATCTTGAAGATAAAGACGACTATGAAATTTTGCCTTTAATGTTAAGATTTGGCTACAATCTGAATACGATTGAAATGGGGTTTACTGATCTAGCCAAGCCTCTATTTGATAAATTCGGTCTTAAGCCAAAAGGCTACACAGAATTTATCCTCGAACCCTTTTTAAATACTGTAACTAGCCCTGATACTAATATTGAGGTTGGATTTTCGATCCTTCTTAAATTTGCTTATCCTTTGTTTGATAAGTTTCATCTCTATGGGATAGGCGGAGGTGGCGTACTTTATATGAGCCAGCACACCAACGAACAATCCACGCAATATAACTTTCTGCCTCAAGTTGGCGGAGGCTTTTCATACTTTATCAAAGAAAATTGTGCTTTTAACTTAGAGTATCGATATCGTCATCTTTCTAATGCAGGCATAGATTCACCGAATAGTGGAATTAACGTAGACATGATTCTTGCCGGGATAAGTTGGTATTATTGATATGAGTAATACAGGAGAAAAAATAGCTTTAGTTGTGGGGGGAAGCCGGGGGATTGGCCAGGCGACTGCTTTAAAGCTTGCTGCATCGGGGTTTAATATCTGGCTTACTTACAATACGAACAAAGAAGCGGCAGATAAAGTAAAACTAAAAATTGAAGAATTAGGCAGAAAGTGTAAAACTTTTTCTTTTGATGTTTCTGACTTAGATAAAGTTAAAAAAGCACTAGATGAAGATTGTGATAAAACACCTCCTGATGTAGTTGTTTTCAATGCGGGTATTAGCAAAGACAACTTACTAGTTTGGATGACTAAAGAAGAGTGGGATCAGGTTTTATCTGTAAATCTTGACGGGTTCTATAATATTATGCACGTAGTTCTTTTTTCAATGCTGCGTGAAAAAAAAGGGCGGATTGTAGTGGTTTCTTCAACATCAGGCCAAATCGGCCAAGCCGGCCAAGTAAACTATTCTGCATCTAAAGCCGGACTGATCGGAGCAGCAAAATCTTTAGCGCGTGAGGTGGGAAGGAAAAATATTTTTGTTAATGTTGTTGCGCCCGGTGTTATTGAAACGGAGATGACAAAAGACCTGCCTAAGGAAAAGATCCTTCCTTTGATAACTGTTAAAAAATTTGGCCATCCTGATGATGTAGCCAGTGTTATTAACTTTCTTTGTACAGAAAAGAACATGTATATTCACGGCCAAGTAATTGGGATCAATGGCGGATTAGCTATCTAGATATGAAAGAGTACGATGATATAATTGTAGGAGCAGGCATCAGCGGCCTGACCATGGCGGTTTTACTTTCTTTAAATGGACGCCGAGTCTTAATTATTGAAAAGGGCCGGTCTATTGGTGGTTCAATGAACCGTTTTTATCGTAAAGGTGCCCCCTTTGATACCGGATTTCACTTTACCGGTGGTTTTTGTAAAGGCGGTGTATTAGAAGATATCCTTAAAGTATTAAATATCCGTGATCACATAAAGCCAATTTTTCTCTCCAGTGGAGAAGCTAATCGTTTTGTTTTTGAAGCTGAAGGTAAGTCTTTTGATATGAAGCCGGGTATAGATAATTTACGGCGCGACTTAAAAAAATATTTTCCGGCTGAAAAGGCAACTATAGATAAATACTTTGATATGGTGGTAGCTGTAGGGAAAAAAACAGTTTCTTTGGATTTACGTAAAATATCTATGACCGCAAATGTTATCGAGGAAGACTTTATCAGCCTTGATCAGGTCTTAAATGATCTTACTCAAAATAAGTTACTCCAGGCATTACTTTCAACTTATAGCATGTGTTACGGGGTAAAACCTGATCAAATATCTTTTGCCAGCCATAGCCGCGTCTGTTATGGCCTTTATGAATCAATGGCAAGGATTGAGCGAGGCGGCGAAGCCTTTACTGATGCTTTTAGAGATAAAATAAAAGATTTAGGTATAGATTTAATTTGCAACAGCTATATTACTGAGTGTAAAGATATTTGCAACGATCGAGTCGGCCGTTTTATTTTAAATAATGGAGAGGAATTAACTTTTAAGAATTGCATTTTTACTATTCATCCTCAAGAAATTATGAAAATTCTACCTAAAGATAATTTAAGCAAAGCTTTTCGGGACCGTGTTGCATCTTTTGAGCCATCTACCGGTTTTTTTCTTGTTTTTGGTTTGATTGAAGATGACCAGCCAATAAATGACTTTAAGCCGACAATTGTTTCTTTGCTGCCGGTGGCGGATTTAAATCAATTGCTTGAGCCTAAATATAAGGGTGAGCAGGCTTTGGTTATTATGAAAAGTCCGGAAAAAGTAAACGGCAAGACTTACAAAACTATAAATACCTTTGAGCCATCATTTGTGGACACTGTTTCTGATTGGGAAAAATCACATTTAGGAAAAAGGCCAAAAGAATATCAACAATATAAAGAAAAACGTACTAAAAAAATTTATGAACGTATTTGTAGATATTATCCGGAATATAAAAAGACATTAAAAATAGTTGATTCTGCAAGTGTCTTAACTTTTCGAGATTATTTAAATTCTCCTGATGGTTCTGCCTACGGGATAAAACAAAAAATTGGCCAGTATAATTTATTTGGAAAACTGCCCTTACGTAATTTATATGCTGCCGGACAAAGCTCTGTATTGCCGGGGATTGTAGGAGCAATGCTTTCTTCCTTTATAGTGGCAAGAAATGTTATTGGTAAAAAAGATTATAATAGATTTATTGAAAAAAGATTATGCAATTAAAAAGAGTAGTTATTACTGGAGTTGGCAGTGTTTCGCCTTTAGGCGCTAATTCATCGGAGTTGATTAAGGCTATAGCTGAAAGAAAGAGCGCTGTACAGGCGATGCCCGGCTGGGATGAGTATAAAGGATTACGGAGCTTAGTGGCTGCTCCGGCAAAACTTATTAACGAAAAAAAAATACCGAGAAAAAGCCGGCGTTCCATGGGGAGAATGAGTATTTTTTCTGTCCAGGCTAGCCAGGAGGCATTAAATGATTCCGGGATCGATAAAGAGTTAATTTCTTTAGGACGAATTGGCTGTATTATTGGTTCAACTATGGGGGGAGCCGCAAGTATTAATGAAGCCTTTGAGACCATGCTGCCGGAGAAAGATTTAAGCCGGTTAACTTCAATGAAATTTTTTCAATGTATTTCTCATACCGCTGCGCTGAATGTAGCTCAATATTTAGGGATTAAGGGAGAAGTCTTAGCAACAAGTGCGGCTTGTGCTTCGGCCTTACAGGCTATTGGCGCCGGCTATGATTCAATTCGTTTGGGTAAGCAGGATGCAATGTTATGTGGGGGCGCAGAAGAACTGCATCCGATTGTTACCGGTTCGTTTGATATTATTTTTGCAACCTCTAACAATTATAATCAAAATCCTTCAAATACACCGAGGCCGTTTGATGCAAACCGGGATGGATTAGTTTGTGGCGAAGGTGCCGGCATTGTTTTTTTAGAAGAAAGGGAACAGGCTCTAAAAAGAGGCGCTAAAATTTATGCCGAGATTACAGGATATAGTACTTGCGGAAGCGGGGTGCATGTAAGTCAATCTAATTCAAAAGCCATGCAACAGTGTATGCGACAAGCTCTCGCGGCTGCAGAAATAGAGCAAGGAGAAGTTGATTATATCAATGCCCATGCTACGGCAACAATTCAAGGCGACAGTGAAGAGGCGGTAGCTATCGGTAATGTTTTTGGCGACAAAGTTCCCGTAAATAGCTTAAAAGGATATCTGGGCCATACCTTAGGTGCTTCAGGAGCAATTGAATTGATTGCTTCTTTAGCAATGATGGCCAAAGGAGTGATATATCCTACTCTTAATTTAGAAAAAGTCAGTGACGATTGCCGGGGGATTTACCATTTAAAAGAAAAAATAAGTCGCGAAGTATCAGTGTTGGTTAAAAATTGTTTTGCTTTTGGCGGCATAAATGCTGCTTTAATATGTAAAAAGGAGTAGATGCTATGGAAGAGAAAATCATAAAAATGGTTAATGAAGTGTTTGTTGAATCTTTTGAAATTGATTCAGAAGAGCTGAAACCGGAAGCTAACATTTTCAATGATCTAGGCTTAGATAGTTTAGATGTTGTTGATTTAGTAGTTGCCTTGCAGCAAAAGTTTGGCGTAAAAATTCGCAGTGATCAACGAGTAAAAAATATCAGGACACTAGATGACCTTTATTCTTTTGTCGCAGCCTTAAAACAAGAAAACAAGATAAGTTGAATTACCAAATAAAGACAATACTCTTAAATAGTATTTTTTATCCCGCGGTTATTTTCTTTGTTTTTTTGGGTTTGATCCTTATTGGTAATATTGTTTTCCTGATCCGGATAATTTTTTCAAAACGGAAGGCTTTATATTGGCTGCGAAAAATTATTAGTTATGGCAGCAACTTTATTGTTGATTGTTTAACGTTGGGCTTAGTCAAAGTTGATTATTGCGATTATCAGCCGCGCGATTCATTAGCTGGCGCTATCTTTATCTGTAACCATCGCTCGGCATCGGATGCGTTATTGGTGGGGCGTCTGCCGGATGAGTCAGTTCAGGTGGTTAATGTTTGGCCATTTCGGATACCGGTAATTGGCGCTATTGCTCGTTTGGCTGGATATTTAAGTGTTCGAGAAATGAATTTTCGTGTTTTTTTAGAAAAAGGATCAAAATTACTGAAAGAAGGAGTTTCAATAATCGCTTTTCCGGAAGGGACAAGGTCAGCGAGTAAGAGAATCGGGCAATTTCACAGTTCACTTTTTCGCCTGGCAATAAAAGCTCGTTGTCCAATTGTGCCAGTATGTATCAGCGGCAATGAAAATGTTCCGGTTAAGGGATCGTTATTGCTGAAGCCGGGTAAAATAAAAATAGACAAGCTACGGCATCTACAATGGCAGGATTATAAAAACCTAACTCCTTTTGTCTTAAAAAATAAAGTAAGAGAGATTATGACCAAACATCTTTACACCAGGGAAGGTAATTAATGAAAGCTTTATCTTATTATTATGATATTTCTTTTTCTAATGCCGGTAAGATTAGAAAAATACAAAATAAAAAGTTACAACAGCATTTAAATTATTGCTTAAAAAATTCCCCTTACTATAAAAGAATTTTAAAAAAGGCAGATACTAAATTAGGGTTGGACAACTTAGAACAGTTGCCGTTTACGGAAAAGTCAGACATTGAGCAATATAATGATGATTTTTTCGCAGTTAACCCTGAAAAGATAAGAGATGTTGTTTTATCTAGCGGGACAACCGGTAAACCTACTAAAATTGCCTATACAGATTATGATCTGCAGCGCCTTGCTTATAATGAAGAAAAATCATTTCTTGGTTGTGGCATCAGTCCAAAAGATATTGCTCTTTTAACTTGCACTCTCGATCGCTGTTTTATCGCCGGTTTAGCTTATTTTTTAGGGATGAAGGCTTTGGGGGCTACCGCAATCAGAAATGGCCACGGTACCTTAGAAAGTCATCTTCAGGTAATAAAACGAATGAAGCCTACGGTAATTGTAGGGGTACCGACTTTTTTAAAAAAACTAGGATTATACTTAGAGCAAAGAGGTATAGACCCCGTAAAAACCGAGGTATCTAAATTAATTTGTATTGGAGAGCCGCTCCGGGATAAAAACCTTAATCCCTTAAAGGTGAATCAGGACTTAGAAAATATTTGGTCTGCAAAGAGTTTTTCTACTTATGCTAGCAGTGAAACTGTAACCACTTTCTGTGATTGCATCAAACAAGTTGGCGGGCATCTCCATCCAGATTTAGCAATAGTAGAAATTATTGATAATAACAATAAACTGTTGCCGCCAGGAGAAATTGGTGAGGTGGTAATTACCTCTTTGGCGGTTGAGGCAATGCCGCTGGTTCGATTTAAGACTGGCGATATCAGTTTCTTAATTGATAAACCTTGTGCTTGTGGCAGAAATTCTTTACGATTGGGGCCAATTTTAGGTAGAAAAAAGCAGATGATGAAAGTTAAGGGTACTACCTTATACCCTCAGGCAATTTATTCTGCTTTAGAAGATATAGAAAGTATTAGTGATTACTTTATTACTGTCTGTAGGGATACAGAGCTTTCCGAAAATGTATTAATTACTGCTGCCTTAAAGGATGAATCTTACGATACCGAGGATGTCCAAAATATTCTACAGGCTAAGCTGCGGGTAAAATTAGATGTGGAAGTCAAGGACGAAGGAGTTGTAAAAGAAAGTGTGTATAGTAAGAAATCACGGAAACCAATACGTTTTATAGATAAGAGGTAAAATATGTCAGGTTGCCATCTCAGAACAAATAATTTTGAATTTGATTCAGCGCTTATAGCCAAAGCTTGTCGAGAAAAAAGCCTTCTTTCTATGGAGGTTGAATTCAGCTTAAGGTGCAATTTCCACTGCCCTTATTGCTATGTGCCCGATAATAGTTATCTGCAACAAGAGCTAAACCGTGAGGAAATTTGCGGGGCTATAATTCAAGCAAAAGAATTAGGTGCTAAAAAAATCATTATTTTAGGCGGTGAACCGATGATTTATCCTTACATTATGGACATGATCAAATTCATAAAAGATTCCGGGCTAGAAATAGAAATGTTTACCAACGGAACCAATATAACCATCTATGTTGCAAAGCAGCTTTTTGATTACGGGGTCAATATAGTTTTAAAAATGAATAGTTTTGATCAGGATTTACAAAATATGCTTACTGGTGAGAAAAATTCTTATGAAATTATCCAGAGCGCCTTAGCTAATTTAAAAAAGGCCGGTTATCCATCTCAAGACCCATTCTTAGCGATAAGTACAATTATTTGCCGTCTTAATATTGATGAACTGCCTAAGATTTGGCAGTGGTCAAGGCAACAAAATATTGTTCCTTATTTTGAAATGCTTACTCCGCAAGGAAATGTTAAAAACAATCAATGGCTGTGTGTGGATTCAGAGAGGGTCCGTAAGCTTTTTTTAGAATTACAAAAGATTGATCGCGAAAAATATAATCATAATTGGCAGCCGCAGCCGCCTCTGGTAGCAAACAAATGTATGCGGCATAAATTTTCTTGCTTGTTAAATTCCCAAGGTTATATCATGCCCTGTGTAGGGCTTAATACCCCTTTAGGCAATATTCGTAATCAAAAATTAAAAACTATTATTTCTGAAAGTGAAATTCTCGAGGATCTACGCAACCATAAAAATACGATTAAGGGGCCTTGCCGTAGTTGCGAAAAGGCCGATCATTGCTATGGGTGCCGGGGGGCGGCTTATCAGCTCACCGGAGACTATCTAGCTTCTGATCCTTTGTGTTGGTTAAACACAAGAAAAAAAGACCAAATTCGGAGCCTACCTACAGAAGCTAGCGATTTAATCCCGCAAAAATCACCGATGCAAATGATCGACAGGCTGCTTGAAGTTGGAGAAAGAAGTGCGCTGGTTGAGGCTAAAATTAGTTCTGATTCTCTTTTTGTTTCAGAAGAAGGCCAGCTTGATGAAGCGGCCTACTTTGAACTTATGGCTCAAGCAGCAGCTGCCTTGCAGGGATTTAAAGATCAAGATAAGAGCGAAGGGTTTTTGCTGGGAGCAAAGGATTTTACTATTTTTAAACCAGCACATCTGGGTGAAGTATTGACTATCTCGGTATTTAAGTATGCCCGTTTTGGTGAATTCGGACTTATCAGAGGAACGATTAAAAGCAATAATCAGTTGCTTGCTTCTGGTGAAATTAAAATATGGCAGAAGAGATTGAATAGTACTTTTAAAGAAAAAGAGGAAATAGCTTATGAATAGAGTTATTGTTTTTACTTTTATATTATTCTTTTCAATTTTCTTTTCGAGTTTTGCCGATACCGATAAAATTCTTGATGATTTAGAAAAAAATTTATCTGAAATTGAAACGATTCAAGCTGACTTTGTTCAAGTAAAATCTTTAGCAATTTTTAATGATCAATTAGTCATAGAAGGAACAATTTATTTAGAAAAACCAGATCTTTTTGCCTGGAAAGTGAAAACACCGTTAGTTTATTCTTTAGTAATTGATAAAAGGCGGATTTTGCAGTGGGACGCAGAGAGTAACCAGATACAAAAGATATCACTTCAAGAAAAACCAATTTTCAATACTATAATTTCTCAACTCCGGAAGTGGTTTTATGGACAATACCGGCAATTACTGGAAAGCTATGCTATGAACAAACTTAAAAGTTCCCCCCTTGTTTTAGAATTTAGGCCCAAAGAGTCACTACCGACTGCCGATATTATTGATAAATTGACTATTACCTTTAGAGAGGATCTTAAATATATTGAAACAATCGAGATAGAGGAGCAATCCGGTGATAAAACGAGATTGAAGTTTTTCAACGTAAAGCTAAACAAGTCTCTCGCTGCGACTGTTTGGGAGATAAAGTAATGAATAAAAAAATCATTTTGATTTTGATAGCCGTTTTAACTGTAGCGGCAATAATCAATTTAAGATTTATTTCTCTAGATAATGACATATCAGTAATGCTTCCTAAAAATAAAAATATTAGACGTAGTCTTGATTTTTTAGAAGATGAAAATTTTTCGGGAAAAGTAATTATTTGGCTTCAGTTAAAATCCTCAGATTATACCAGCGCTGATCTAATCAGCGTCTCTCAAACATTAGCTTTTAATTTAGAAGGGCCCTTGATAGCTAAAGTAACAAGCGGCTTCAATCAAACAAATTTTATTAGTAAAGCTGTTTCTTTATCAAAATACAACGGCCAGATAATAAAACCGGAAAAACTCCCGGAGATAGAAAGTAAAATCAAGCCAAATTATATTCAAGATAGATTGGCAGCCATCTACAAACAGTCTCTTCTGCCAGCAAGCAATATTACCATGCCCTTAATCCGCATAGACCCTCTGGGATTAAATAGCGAGTTGTTTTCTCGCTTGCAGAATTTATCTAAAAAATTAGGCTATAAAATATCATTTAAAAAGGGAAGCTTCTTAACTTCAGACGGTAAAAACGCGATGATAGTAGTTGAGACACCGATAGAAATTACCGATATCTCCGGGTCACACCAACTCATAAATCATATTAAAAAAAAAATAGATACTTTGCCGGATTTCGTTTCAGCTAAGATTGTTGCTGCACACCTACATACAATTAGCAATGAAGCGGTAATAAAAAGGGATATATTACTTACAGCTACAATTGCGGCAATTGCTTTTTTATTACTTTTTTTGTTTTACTTTAAAGATCCAAAAGCAATTTTTGTATTCATTTTACCCATTGCTTCAATTATTGTTGCGATAAGTTTATCTTCGTTTATTTTTGATAAAATATCATATTTTATTATTGGGATGGGGGTTGTGGTTGCAGGTATTTCTATTGACTATGGAATTCATGTCTATGTTGCTTTAGGCAATAATCAGTCAGTAAAAAAAGTAGCCAAACCAATAATAATTGGAGTATTAACCACAATAAGTGTTTTTGCTGCGTTTTTGTTTTCCGAGACTGAAGGTTATAATCAATTAGGTATTTTTTCTATTTTAAGTATTGTGCTCTGCCTGCTTTATGCTTTCTTTTTGTTGCCGGTTATTTTAGGAAAGGCAAAAAAAACGAATTTATTTAAAATCAGCCGGTTTAAAGGCTTCGATAAAATAAGTTTATTTTTCTGGATTGTTGCAATTATCTTATTTTCTTTTTTTATACCACAGCTTAATTTTGATAATAATATTAAAAATTTTGATGGCAGTAGCGAAGAAATTATAAAAATTGAAAAAGAATTTAGTCAAACTTGGCAATCAACTAAAGAACCGGCTATTTTTGTAACTGAATCGAGTGACTTAGAACAGCTGCGAGAAAAAAATGATACAATTTATGCCAAGGCAGTAGATAAAATTGGAGATAATTTTATAAATTTTTCTAGTATCTGGCCTTCTAAAAAGACGCGAGAGTATCGCTATCATCGCTGGGAAGAATTTTGGAAAGAAGGCAATGAAGCTAAATTAAAAAATATTTTAGCCGAGAAAGCATCAATTTATGATATTTCCGCAAAGGCTTTTTCTCCTTTTTTTGACAACCTTTATACGTTAGAAGTCAAAAATGGGATTCCGGAAGAAATTAGCTTCTTAAAAGAAATACAAAAGAGGTTTCTCTTTAAAAGCAAAGATAAGTATAAAATGATTTCATTTTTTCCGGATAATGAAAAAAATTTAAAAAAACTAATACCGCTAACGAAAGATGATCCCCAAAGTTTTATCGTTTCAAGGAATTTTTTAGGCGAATATATTTCTGAAGTTGTTTCTCAGGAAGCTATATTTTTATCGATAATCGCTGGCTGTTTCATTCTTTTTTTAACCTTTATGCTCCTCCAAAGCATAAAACTTGCATTAATTTCTTTGATTGTGCCGCTAACCTCAGTTATGGCAATACTTGCGATTTCCGGATTTAGTTCCAAAGCGCTTAATGCATCTTCGTTGATTGCAGCTATAGTAGTAATTGGTTTATCAATTGATTATGGTATTTTTATGGTTTATGACCTGCATCATAAGTTGAAAGCCAATACTCCTTTGGCAGTAACTTTATCCGCGGTTACTACTTTGCTGGGGGTCGGCGTGCTTTTATTTGCTCAGCACCCGATATTGCTATCTATTGGCAGAGTTTTGGTTACAGGGGTACTCTGCGGTTATTTGACCGCTTTTTTTGTGGTTCCGGCATTGTTTCGATTATTTTATACGAGTGAAAATGTTAACTAATCTTATCCGTTGCTTTATTGTTATTTCTATTTTTTTTACCGGATGCGGGCACCGTTTATTCCATGAAGTTAAATTGGTTTCGGTGCAAGACGTTGATCCTGAAAAAGTAATTAATGATTTCAGCAAGGCATTGCCAAAAGAATTTACCATTATTGATGCGATAGTTTTTAAATATAGAGGAAGAGCTATAACCGGAATTGGTTATACTAAAATAAATAGAGAAAAAAATGATTTTAAAACTGTTTGTTTAAATCCTGCGGGAGTTAAAATTTTTGAAATCCAGGGGTCAGCTAAAGAAAATAAAACCAATTTTATGTTAGATAAATTTGATGCTTTAGGAGATGCCGGGATGAAGATAGCCGAAGATATCCGCAGGATATATTTTCAAATTGTTCCTTTAGGTCACGCTAAAATTATCAAAAAAGAAAAAACAATAATTTTTCGCCAGAAAAAAGATTCAGGGCATCTTGAATATGTATTTGGAGGAGTGGACAATTTACTGATTCGAAAAAAATATTATCAGAAAGAAAAACTTATCTGGACCGTATCTTACTATCGGTGGGAAAAACATCAGGAAAAAATTTATCCTGAAAAGGTTGTGTTTAAAAATCATAAATATAATTATCAGTTGGTATCTCATCTTAAGGAAGTGCGTTTATGAATAAGTTAAGAGAAGAAATAAAAAAAAGTATAGTTCGTTTTGAAAAAAATGCTGAAAACGAACTAGAAGTTGATTTTGTTTTTAGTAAAGATTTCTCAGGCTTTAAGGGCCATTTCCCTAACCATCCAATTTTACCGGGTGTTTGTAAAATTCAGGCAGTGTTGGTGATTTATAAAGAAAAAAATAATTCTCAAGCTCACTTAAAAAAAATTATTAATTCAAAATTATTTATGCCGGTTTCATCAGATGAATTAGTTACTTTTAAATATAGGCAAGAGAAGTCCAATGAAGGCGTGTTAATAAAGGTAAAAGTTAATAAAAATGATCAGAAAGTTGCCGAGATAAGCTTGATTGTAATTGATAAAAAGGAGAATTAACAATGCGTAATAAATCCGGTAAATATTTTAAAAGAGTAGCTAATGCACCCGCTGACTTAGTGATGCAAGTAAAACGGCGGGTTGGTTTTAATGAGGTTGATATTATGGGTATCGTTTGGTTTGGAAAATACCCCTTATACTTTGAAGAAGGTTCCGCTGCCTTAGGGCGGGTTTCGGGATTGTCCTATAAAAATTTTAAGAAAGAAAAATTACGGGCCCCGGTAGTACATATAAAAATTGATTATCATAATCCGCTTTATTTAGATGAGGAATTTGTAATTGAGACAAGATTGGTTTGGACCGAAGCGGCAAAGTTATGTACTGAATATAAATTGATTAAAGAAAACGGCGAACTTTGTGCAACCGGGGCCTTGACTCAGCTTTTTGTTGGGGAAAAACAAAATACGTATTTTGTTGCGCCCAAACTCCTCGAGGTTGTTAAAAAGCGTTGGAAAAATGGAGAAATTAAATGCCAGGCTTAACTCCGGTTATAGTTGATTATGATATGGTAACTGCTTTTGGCAGAGGGCCTGGTTGTTGTTGGCAGGGGATAATCGAGGGTAACACCGCAATAAAAGAATTTAACCGCTTTAATCTAGATAATTTTCAATCTAAATTTGCAGCTGATGTTTCTGGTTTGCGGCGAAATGCTCAAGAATCATTAGTGATGCAAATGCTAAAACCAATGTTAAAAGATAAGGGTTTTGCCCGGGATAGCTTTTTGATTCTAGCAACAACAACCGGTGAGATTGAATTTCTTGAATTGGATTTATTAGAAAAAAAGAGCAATTATAAAAAAAGTCAATTTAGTTATTTGGCAAAAAAAGTTAAAGATGTTGTAAACGTAAGTTCGGCAATTACTATTTCGGGAGCTTGTTCTTCAGCAAATATTGCTTTAGCTTGCGCCGGCTCATTAATAGCTTCCGGCCGCAAGGATTGTGTATTGGTTGTAGCTTGTGATAGTATAAGTGAATTTGTTTTTTCAGGATTTTCTTCGCTGATGGCTTTAGATAAAGAAAGAGCAGCTCCTTTTGATAAAAATAGATCAGGTTTAACTATTGGCGAGGCGGCAGGTTTTATGCTATTGATGAGTCCAAAGCGAGCCCAAAAAGAAAAGAGAAATCCGATAGCAAAACTGGCTGGCTGGGCAACAAGTAATGATGCAAATCATATGACAGGGCCAAGCCGAAAAGGAGAAGGATTAAAACTAGCAATCAATACGGCAATTAATTGTGCAAAGCAAAAAAAAGAAAATATCGGTTCAATTTCTGCTCACGGCACAGGTACTAAGTACAATGATTCTATGGAAATGAAAGCATTTAAGGAGGTATTTAAAAAGAGTTTGCCAACTTATTCGATAAAAGGAGCAATTGGCCATACCATGGGAGCAGCCGGCCTTATTCAGGCGATAATAGCCATTGAGTCATTAAAGAATAAAATTATCCCGCCCACAATAGGGTTAAATGAAGTAGACGCTGAAGCAAAGGGGTGGGTTAGTAATAAGCGCCAAATAAATGACAAAAATTTATGTTTATCTGTAAATGCGGGTTTTGGAGGGATAAATACTGCAGTGTTGTTGGAAAGATAAGATTGATAAGATAGCGGTTAAAGGGATTAGCTGGATAGAAAATAGTAGCTATGGGACCGCTCATTCAAAAAAATTAGGCAGTTTAGACAATCTAGATAGTTTGTATGCAGAATTAAAAAATAAGGGAGTGTTTTCTCATCCAGTTAAAAATTTTTCTAGATTTGATAATCCATCTAAAATAACCTGTTGCTTGATTGCCTTAGCTCTAAAAGATGCTCAGTTAAAATATTATCCTGACTCTAAACAAAATATAGGAATTGTTGGCACAAACGATTCCGGTTCTTTAAATTCAAATTTAAATTATTTTAAAGACTATATCGAAGGCGGCCGAAAATTAGGAAGAGCAAATCTTTTTATCTATACTTTAGCATCAAGCCCTTTAGCCGAGGCAGCTATTCATTTTAATTTCGAAGGAGCAATGTTTTATGTCGACCCCTTAGAGCAACAAATCCCTTCTCTTTTAAATAGCGCTGCGGGAGCGTTTAGCCAACAACAGGGAAAAACAGTTTTGGCTGTAAAAAATGATGGTGATGGGGGAATTTGTTTTGTCTTAGAGAATATAGAAAAATCTAAAAACTTAAATCTCTATAGATTGAGAGAATTGATAGAGATTGCCGAAAATAAACCTGATTTAAATGGTTTGATAAAAGAAATTAAAGGAGGAAGAAAATGAAAAAGATTTTGTTGATTTGTCTAATTGTGGGATTAAGTGGTTGTGCGTCTTATCGACCAAACGCATTACCTGCTTTTTTTGTTGGAAATGATATAAATACTGTTAAAAAAAATGATGTTGCGATATCGATAAAGTTTTTTGATTGTGAGGAGTCGATAAAATACTTTGATTGCAAAACTTGTGAGAGAAAAATAGATGTAGCATTGATTACAATTGTTAATCAAAGCAATAAAATATACGGATTTCAAAAACGGAGCATAGTTCCGAAAAGTATTGGTGCCAATGATGCTTCTAATAAATGCAGTCGAAGCATAGTATTTAATGGAGGTATATTCCCCCCAGCCCTTGTTAGAAATAATAAAATTAATCGAGAGATTAAAGAAGATTTTTTACAACAAGAAATAAAGGATGCAAAAGTTAAACAAAATGAAGAACTACGGGGGATAGTATTTTTCAATCAAATAAATAAAGGAGATAAATTTATCATTCCTTTATTTACAATAGACACAAATGAAAAAATTTTATTTGAATTCATTAAAAGTTAAAATTGTTTTCACCGATTAATATATATTAATTCAAAATTGTTACAATTGTATTCCTAGTTAAGTGTAGTTTTATTAAAAAGTATTAGAAAGGGGGTTAAGGGTGAAAATCAATATTATATTATTAATTTTATTTTTGTCAGGATGTGGTCACTATTCAGGTGTTGTTTCAATTGGGCCTGGAATTTATAAAATTACTCGTCAGGCAGGTACTGGGTTTGTTGGTTCAAGTGGCCTTAAAGATGCGAATTTATTGGAAGCAGGTGAATTTTGTGCAGGTAAAGGTAAGTCACTAAAAGTCATTCGCGCAGGAGGCAGTCATCCTCCTTACATTTTTGGTAATTTTCCAAGATCAGAAATCCAGTTTAAATGCGTAAATACAAGTGATTAGTAATTATTCCTGATCGAGAAAGAATACAAAAACGTATTTAATTGAGGTAATTAAATTAAATGTTAGAAAACTGCTGGATCTCAATGAAATAATACAAGTTTATTTCTAACAAAGGGGGTAGAAAGAAAATGAAAAAAGTTTTATTGACTTGCCTAATTGTGGGGTTAACTGGGTGTGCCAGCATTCAACAAATCCGACCTCACCAATACAGTTCAGCTCCAAGTCTTAATTTAGATGGATCAGCATATATAATGGTTCCATCTGATGGCAAATATATGGATAAGAATTATCAAGGTTCAGGGTCAATGACTGCTCAAATACTTGAATCATCTTTCTTAAGATATCTTAGACGTGTTGAAATATCTAAAGAAGTTATAGGGCTTAAAGAGAGTTTTAGAATAGCTCAGAAAGGAAGCTTTATGTATCTTATATATCCGAAAATTACACATTGGGAGGATCGTGCTACTGAATGGTCAGGAATACGAGATAAGGTTGATGTGAAAATAAATATTTTCCAAAGTGATACAGAAAAGCAACTAGATTCAGTTATGCTTAGATCAAAAGGTACATGGTTTACATTTGGTGGGTATCATCCCCAAGACATATTAAGAAAAGCAATAGATCGTTATGTTGATTCGCTATTCCAAAAAAAGGTAGAGAAATGAAAGTAAGAATAATATATCCTAGTTGGCCGAAATTAAAAAATCAACCGGAATTTAATTTACCCCCGCATGGCCCGGTAGTATTTGCGGCTGCTCTACCAAATAATATTGATATTTCTTTTTTTGATGAAAATGTAGAGGAGATAGATTTTAATCAATCCGCTGATTTAATTTTTATGTCGGTAATGTTAACCTGTCAAATCCCGAGGGCTTGGGAGATTGCAAAAGAATTTCGGGCTAGAGGAAAAAAGGTTATTGCCGGAGGTATCGGCATCCAGGTCCATGCCCAAGAAGCTACTGCGCATTGTGATTCAGTATTTTTGGGTGAAGCCGAATCGAATATAGATACGGTATTAGATGATTTTAAAAAAGGAGAATTAAAAAAAGTTTATGATTTTCATCTAAAATTTCCGGATACATCTCTAATCAAAGAAGCTCGGCGAGATATTTTAAATCCTAAATTGTATAATTTTAGAGGAGTACAGATGGTTGACTTGGTCCATGCTTCGCGTGGCTGTCGCTTTAATTGTTTTCCTTGCTGTACCCCTTATCTGGGAGGAAGAAAATTTCGCCCTCGTCCGATAAAGACTGTAATAAAAGAGATGGCCAATATTGATAATGATCGTTTATTTATAGTGGACAATTCATTAGCTCAAGATGATCAATGGGAGAAGGAACTTTTTAAAGCGATGATCCCTTTGAAGAAAAAATGGGTTTCCCATCCGATTAAAGAAGACGATCATATTCTTGATTTAGCTGCTGAAGCTGGATGTTGGTATGTTTATCAAGCAATTGTTGATACTTCGGATTTTATCCGGCGTAGAATTAAAAAATTTAAAGACCGAGGCATAGGGGTGGAAGGGACTATTCTTCTCGGATTAGACAACCATGACCAAGATTATATAAAAAGATTAGTAGATTTTCTCCTAGACATTGACCTGGACTTAGCCGAATTTACGATAGCCACTCCTTTTCCCCATACTCCGATAAGAAAAGAGTTAGAAGAGCAGGATAGAATATTACATAATGATTGGATTAAATATAATGCCGGTGAAGTAGTATTTAAACCCGCAAAGATGAGCCCGGATACTCTAGAGGAAATGTATCAATATGCCTGGGATACCTTTTATGATGATTGCAGCAAAGAAATAAAAATGGCTAAATTATATATGAAGGTGATAGAAAGAGAGAAAAAAGATGGAATTCATAACAGAATTCGTTTAGGTAAAAAAAAGGTGAAAGATAAATGAAAGTCTTACTCATTTCTTCAAACGTATCATCAACCCCATATTCGGTTTATCCCTTGGGCTTAGTAATGATCTATACTGCTTTATCAAAAGCAGGACATCAAGTAGAAATTTTTGATTTTTTACAAAGCGGTCGTTCCTTAGCGGCTCTAGAGTCAAAAATAAAAAAAATAAAGCCAGAGGTGGTTGGTATTTCAATCCGAAACATTGACAATGTAAATATTTTAAATGAACAGCGTTACATTTCGGTTGTAAAAGATATTGTTGGTTGTATTAAAAAAAATATCTCTCTACCGATTATTTTGGGTGGTTCAGGGTTTTCAATTATGCCCAAACAAATCTTAGAAGAAACCGGAGGTGATTACGGCATTGTGGGAGAAGGCGAAGAGACTATTGTAGAACTGGTCAACAAACTTTCCTCCGGCAAAGCTCCCCAAGAAAATATTATTTTTTCTGACCATAATCTTGTTGGTAAAAAAATACCTTCAGCTTACTATGATCCTGAACTTATGAGTTTTTATTTAAAAAGTGGAAATGTTGCTTCAGTTCAAACCAAACGAGGGTGCAACCAAGGCTGTATTTACTGTACATATCCTTTTCTGGAAGGAAAAAGGCTTCGCGCGCGAGAGCCTCAAGAAGTCGTTGATGATATCGAATTGTTAGCTAACGAATATAAAGCAAAATATATTTTTTTTACTGATTCTGTATTTAATGATAATTACGGCCATTACCTAAAGATTGTTGAGGCGATGAAAGATAGGGGTGTAAGCATCCCTTGGTCTGCTTTTTTTAAACCAAGTGACTTAGATAAAGATACTATAGAATTAATGAAACAAACTGGCCTAAAAGCCGCAGAAATTGGGGCAGACGCAGCTTGTGATGTTGCGCTTAAAGATTTAGGAAAAGATTTTTCCTTCTCAGATGTTATCTCAACTAATAATTTATTTACTAGTTGTGGGGTGGCTACGGCTAATTATTTTATGTTAGGAGGGCCCGGAGAAACTGAAGAAACTATTTATGAAGATATTGAAAACATAAAAAATCTAAAAAATACTGTTTCTTTTATGTTTATGGGGATTAGAATTTTACCGGGGACCAAGCTTTATGATTTAGCGATTAAGGAAGGTTTTATAAAAGAAAAAGATAGTTTACTGGATCCGGTCTATTATATTGCTCCGGGTATTGATAAGGTATGGCTGGAGAAAACATTAACTAAGGCTTTTGCCGGGATAAGACACTGCATTTTTCCTCCGGATGCATTAGATAGCAGTTTGCAATTTTTACATAAAATGGGCTATTCCGGTTCTATTTGGGATATGCTTATCCCCGGGAAAAAAAGAAGAAAAAAACATGATGCTAACAGATAATTTAAAAACTGATCACATTTGGTGTGTTCTCCCGGTATTTAATAATAGAGATACAGTTAAAAAAATTGTTTCGGGATGCCGTAATTATTTACATAATATTATCGTTGTTGATGATGGTTCAACTGATTTTGATTTTTCGATACTTGATAACAAAGATGTTACGGTGTTAAAGCATGCCAGAAACCAAGGAAAGGGGAAAGCGATTATTACTGCCTTAGATCATATTAGAAAAAAAGACGGAAAATTTATGATTACCATCGATGCTGACGGACAGCACAACCCGGAAGATTTAAAGAAGTTTATAACTTTACTCCAAGATGATGATTCTAAAATTTTAATTGGCAGCCGAAATTTTTCTATAAAGAATGTACCTGCGAAAAGCCGATTTGGGAGAAAATTTGCTAATTTCTGGCTGAGACTTGAAAGCGGCGCCTCTATTGACGATTGCCAAAGCGGGTTTAGGGCCTATCCCATCAAACATCTTCCGCATCTTAATTTAAAAGGAAAACGCTATGATTTTGAAACAGAAGTCCTTGCTAAAGGCGCTTGGGCGGGACTTAAGTTAGCAACGGTTCCAATCAGCACTTTTTATGAATCTAAAGAAAAACGGATATCCCATTACCGCCCCTTCCTGGACACGCTGAGGATTTCATTTATGCACACTAAATTGGTCTTAAGAAGGCTTTTGCCTTGGCCGCACAAAAGGTTAATCAGCGATCAGCAAACTTATTTTGATTTTGATATGTTTTATCATCCCCTTGCTTTTATTAAAAAACTTCTGAGGCAAGAGACAACTCCTTTAGGTCTGGCATTTGCAGCAGCAGTAGGGGTGTTTTTGGCGACTTTACCGATTATATCCTTACATACCCTAGCAATCATTTATGTAACGAGTAGATTGCACTTAAATAAGATTATGGCAGTAACAATTCAGCATATTTGTATCCCCCCGTTTGTCCCCATTGCTTGCATTCAGCTCGGTCATTATTTGCTTTACGGGAAGTTGATAAAGGTTGTTTCTTTTGAGGTTATTTTTGCTCAGCTAGGGGATAGGTTATTTGAATGGTTTATAGGATCTTTAATCATCGCTCCGGTATTAAGCATAATAGTGGGTGTTGTAGTTTTTTTAATTTCCAACAGGTTGCAGCGAAATCGTTTATCTCTACAAAATGAAATATAAAACAAAAAAAAGAGGTAATAGTTTTGGTTTCTGGTTTTTTAAGATATTGCTTCGCACAACAGGGTTGCGGGGAGCTTACGGGTTTCTGTATATAGTTTGTTTTTATTATTTACTTTTTGATTGGCAAGCAGTAAAAATTTCTTTCTTATATATTGATAAGCGTTTTCCAAACCAAAGTAAATTAAAAAAATACTTCCACATCTACCGGCTCTTTGTTAGCCAAGGTAAACATCTAATTGATCGTTCTGCAATGGTATCGGGAGAGAAAAAGTTTAATTTACGACTAAAAGGCTATGATCAATTAATCGGTTTAGTAAAAAACAAAAAACAAGGATTTATCTTACTTACTTCGCATTTTGGAAATTGGCAGATTGCAATGTCTGCACTTAAGAAGTTAGATAAAAAAGTATATCTTTTGATGCGGCCGGAGAACAATCCGGCAGTTAGTAAATCTTTGAAATTCGATAGCTCCGGAGAAAATATTGAGATTATTTCTGCAGATAAATCTATTGATAGTGCCTTTAAAATAATCAATATCTTGAAACAAGGGGCAATAGTATCTATAATGGGTGACCGACACTATGGATTTAGCAGTATTGAGGTGCCTTTTTTAAATAAAAAAGCAAAATTTCCTTACGGAGCATTTATGATCGCAGCTTCGCTTAATTGTCCGATTGTAACCTTATTGTCAGCTAAGCTGTCTACATTTTCTTACATTGTAGATACTACTAATATATTTTATCCCAACTATGAAAATAATAAAAACAAGAAAGAAAGTCAAATCCGAAAATGGGTAGAAAAATATGTAAAGGTGTTAGAAAACTATGTAAAGAGTTATCCTTACCAATGTTTTTTGTTTCATGATATATGGGTTTAAACCGGGAGGTAAAATGAAAGATTTACAGGAGATAAAAAATAAACTTAAAGAGCTGTTGGTTGCCAACTTATCACTTGAAGACATCAAGCCCCAAGAAATAAAAGATAATGAGATTTTATTTGGGGAAGGTTTGGGCCTTGATTCTTTAGATGCAGTGGAGATTGTTGTATTACTGCAGCGTAACTTTGGTTTAGAAGTAAAAGATATGGAAAAGGGCAGAGAAATTTTCTATTCTCTCGATACTTTAGCTAAATATATTCAAAAAAATCAAAAATGAGACAAAAAAAAGCGATTATAGCCGGGATGGGAGCAGTTTGTGCTGCTGGCGGCGATATCGATCAAATCTTTGATAATTTTTCTTTAGGTAAGAGGGAGGTTAATCAGCCTTCTTTATTTTCAAGTGATTTAGGTTATCCAGTATTTGAAGTAAAAGATATCCCCAAAGAATTCTTTAAGAAAAAAAGAAGGACTCTATCTCTTCTGTTGTGGGCTCTTCATCAAGCCTGGCAAGGAATAAACTTAGAAGGCCTTCGGGTAGGAACTTGTTTTGGTACAACTGTTGCCAGCCAACTTAATGATCTTGATTTTTATAAAACATACCGAGAAAATAAAAAGCCTAAAATGGATGCAGTAGAGCGTTATTTAAAAAATAATATTTCTCAAAATATTTCTGAAATTTTTAATTTTGGTGGACCAGTTTCTACAATTGTTAACGCCTGTTCTTCAGGAGCTGACAGTATCGGGGTTGCCTTAGAATGGTTGCGTTCTGATATCTGTGATGTTGTCGTATGCGGTGGAGCTGATGAATTGAGTCCGATACCTTATTATGGATTTGGGGCATTAGGCGTAGTGAGTACTAAGGCCTGCCGTCCTTTTGATTGTAATCGAGATGGCCTAAACTTAGGTGAAGGGGCAGGAGTTTTAATTTTAGTTAAAGAAGAAATAAAAAAGCAAAAAAAAATAAAATCTAATTTATTTATAAGCGGTTATGGTTCGGCTGCAGATAGTTATCATCTGACCACACCCCATCCAAAAGCTAGAGGCCTCAAGAATGCCCTAACTATTGCCTTAAAAGATGCCAATGCCGCTAAAAATAATATTTGTTTTATAAATGCGCATGGTACCGCCACTAAAGAAAATGATAAAATTGAAGGCCTGGCCTTAAAAGATGTCTTCGGTAAGCAGATAAAATTCTTTTCCAGTAAAGGTTTTACCGGCCATACCTTAGGAGCTGCCGGTGCCCTAGAAGTTATATTTACTGCCTGGGGGCTTAACAAAGGATGGATACCGGAAAGTATAGGTTTTAATTGTCAAGATCCTGAAATTGGGATAAAACCAGTCACAGATAAAACTAATATTGCTGGCTCACATGCAATATCTACATCATTGGCTTTTGGCGGCAATAATACGGCAATTGTGGTGGAGAAACAATGAATATAATGGGGATCGGGGTTGTTTTTTCGGGAGGACGGGGTATAGAGCAATACGAAAATGCCTTAAGAAAGGGCCTCATAAATCCTTCTTATTCTGTTGCCCCGGAGGTATTGGCAGACAAAAAAATTAGATCAAAAATGCGGCGCGGTGATCGGTTTAGTAAAATGGCAGTAGCTGCTGCTATCGACGCTGTAGAGGCTAGCAAAATATCAACCGATTCATTAGGTATAATCATTTCTACCGGTTTTGGTCCTCAGGTCACTACTTTTAAGTTTCTTGATGGTATCATTGATTATGGCCCAAAACTAGCATCGCCCACAGAGTTCTCTAATTCTGTGCATAATGCCGCTGCCTCTTACGTTTCAACTGTCTTGGAAAGCAAAGGGCCAACTTTGACTTTAACCGATTTTTCTTTCCCTTTTCACAATTCTCTTTTAATCGCTAAAAGCTGGCTTAATCAAAACCGATGCAAAAATGTACTTGTCGGGGGGATAGATGAACGCGGTGAGGTTATGGATTATATTTGTAAAAATAAATTATCAATCGGTAAAATTAAGCCTTTTGGTGAAGGCAGCTTATTTTTAGCCCTATCTAACTCTAAAGGCAACAATCAATATTGCAAGATAGACGATATTTCTGTTGGTGCAAAAAAGAAGGATTCGGCCGATGTCTATATTGTTGATTTTGATGGCATGATTGACAATGGCAAAAAATATCAAAAGTTAACAGGCCCCTCTGATTCAGTTAGAGGATATTCATCTATTTTTGGAGCGATGATTAACGGCAGTGCGTTTAATTGTGCGGCGGGGGCTTTAATGATAAAAAATCAGATCAAATCAGCTCAAATCAATAAAATTCAATGTCTAAAATATGGTTGTAGAGATAAGTTGGCTACTATTAATTTAAAAAAGTGAGCAATATTGATGGACAATAAAGGCAACAAAGATATTGAGAATATTTTAATCGATGAGATAGCAACTATTTTGGCTATTGATACTAAGAGAATTCAACCAGATATTCCTTTAGCTGACCTGGGGCTAGACTCTTTAAGTTTTGTTGAGTTGCTCGTTGCAATCGAGAAAAAGTTTGGGATAAACCTTATGGAGTCGGGCTTATCTAAAAAAGATTTTGAATCTATAAATTCTTTAGTTCAGCGAATCAATGAAATTAGCAAACAATAAACATTACCTCACTGGGACAGATTGGATAATTCATGCTCTTGACTATAGTAGTAAAAAAGAAACTGGAATTGGCAATATCTCCCAAGTAGTATTAGAGCTTAATGGATGCCTGCGAGAAGAAGATGTTTTTAAGAGGTTAAAAAAATTTTTAAATAATTTTTCTGTATTAAATGGTAAATGCAGGCGTAACTACAATCTAGCCCCTTACTGGAAAATTAAACCGAAGAAATTACATTTTTCCTTTGATAACATCTCTATAAAAAAATATAATTTTAAAGAAATTATTTCTGTTCTAACTCAAAAACTCAATCAACCTTTAGAGAAGTATCTTAATTTTTGCCTTGTTAATAGCCAGGAAAAAAGTTTTTTAGCTATGACTTTTGACCATCGAATACTTGATGCAAAAGGTGCAGAAACTTTTCTAACCCTGCTTGCTAAAAACGACTTTGAATATAATGATTTTAAGGAACCGTCTCATCTTTGTAAATGGCAAGATAAGTTTAAGGCGGGAAGGTGCATCAACCGCCGCTTCTTATCATTAGCTAAAGGGGCGCCCCCACAAACACTTACAAAACTAAATAGTGAGCGGACAAAATTTTCTTTTAAAATGATAACTTTTAATCAAAAGGAATCAGCCGCAATAATCGATAAAGCCTACAAAAAGGCCGGATACCTGCTCTTTATGCCTTATATTCTATCGTTAGTTACAAAACAGATAGATAAGCTTTTTTCTGCTCATGACTCAAAAGGAAAAGATTATATTATTTCTGCCTCAATTGATAAACGTAATTTTCGCGATACCCAACAGCGATTATTTTTTAATCATCTTTCATTTTTGTTTTTTCGGATAAGTCAGAAAAAAGCAAAAGACTTTAACTTTGTTTTAAAGAGCATTAAAGACCAAACTTATAGCCAAATTAGTAGCAAATTTGCTGATAAATTTTCTGAAGCTAGTTTTTTAATGAGAATTGTGCCAGTTTCTCTATTAGATAAAATTATAAAGCTCTATTTCAAAGGTAAAACTTCGTCTTTCGGTTTTTCCTATATCGGTGAAAGTGTTTATAAGCAAGAAAAATTTATGGGGATAGAGGTAAATAATATTTTTCATATGCCCCGACTTCCGGTTCCACCGGGAATTGGAATATTTATAAATCAATTTCAAGGAAAAATAAATATAGTTCTCTCATATTTATCTAGCCTGTTAGATGAAACTCATGCGGAAAGATTTATGATGAATTTAAAAAATGATTTATTAGTAAAAGATGAATAAAGAATGTGATTTATTAATTGTCGGGGCTGGCCCCAGCGGATTGGCTGCAGCTATTCGGGCCGCAGACAGCAATATGAATACAATATTGCTTGAGAAAAAAAATTTCTTAGGTGGTTCTCTTCCTATTATTGCGTCTCAAATGATTTGCGGGTTATATGCCAACAGTAAAGAAAAACCTACCAAAACACTGAATGGCGGTTTGATAAGAGAAATTTGTGATGCATTAAATTTTAAAAAAATTATTAAAGTGGGAAAGGTTTATGGGCTAAATTTTGATATTGATGAAATTCTGAATACTTTTAAAGCTTTAATTGAAAAAAGAGAAAATATTAAAATGATTTATAACAGTCCAGCTGCTGCTGTCAATATAGAAAATAACATAATAACCCAGGTCAATGGGATAAAACCAAGAGCTGTAATTGATTGTAGTGGCGACGGCGCTATTTTAGAGTTAGCCGGGGCACATCAACCCCTAAAATTTCCAATGCAATTAAGCGCTTATACTTTTAAAGTAGAAGGGCTGAATAATTGTGATCAGAGTATAAATATAAAAGTTCCTTATTATATTAATCAAGCTATAAAAAACAATAAACTACCCAATTACCTAAAACCTACCACCTTTAGCCTAATTAGTAGCAATACTGCTTATTGTCGTTTTAATATCCCTAAAAATAAGATACAAGCAGATGATCTTTATAAAAATGCTATAGAAGTCCATAGTTATTTAAAAAAGGTATTAGGGCCTTTTGAAAAATCTTACATCAATCAAAACCGGGCAGCTGTAGCAAACAGAGAAGGCCTGCGCCTAGAAGGAGAATATTCTCTTACAAAAGAGGATGTTTTAAAGGGAAATAAATTTAATAATAATGGTGTAAAAAATTCTTGGCCGATTGAAATTTGGAGCAAAGATGGATGTAGGTACCAATATTTATCCCCGGGAGATTATTATCAAATACCTGACAGCTGCCTTAAATCCAAAAAGATTAACAATCTTTATGCAGCTGGCCGCTGTATTTCTGTGTCACAAAAAGCATTAGGCTCAACCCGCGTAATTGCTACTTGTATCAGCTTAGGTGAAGCTGCGGCAAAATTAGCTACAGAGAATTTATATGAAAATATTATTAGTTAAACCGTATCTGGAATTATTGGTAGCGCGTCGATTGCAGGAGGGTTTCTTGCATCTTGAACCCCTAGAGCTTGAAATTGTTGCTGCCGGGGTTCCCGACGATGACCATGTAGAAATTCTTGATTTAAGCATCGAAAAGCAGCCGATAAATACTTTTATTAAACAAATAAAAAAAATTAATCCAGATTTAGTTGGTTTTTCCGGATATAGCAGTAACTTTGACGTTGTAAAAAAACTTGCTCAACTTGTAAAAAAAGAAAACCCTAAGATATTAACTTTAGTAGGAGGGATACATGCAACTTTATTACCGGAGAGTTATGCAACCGATAGCATTGACCTTATTGCCAGAGGAGAAGGGGCAATAATTTTAAAAGAGATCATTGAGCGCTTTAAGCAAAAAAAAGAATTATTTTTTGACCCTTATCTTTTATCGCCGAAAGATCCGGCATTTAAAACTAAAGCTTTACAAAAACCACCGCCATATCCGCAAATTGATGACATTCCGCTACCAAGAAGAGATTTGGTGCAGCGGAAAAAGTATTTTTGTGTTTGGTCTGCGAGTGAAACAAAAAAATTAAAAAATGCTTTTCCTCAAGTTGCCAGCTTAAGAACTTCTTTGGGCTGTGCTTTTTCTTGTTCATTTTGCGTTATCCCCTATCTGATGCATCATAAATACCTACAAAGAAGTCCCGAAGAAGTTGTAAACGAAATAGACAATATCAGTGAAGATTATATTTATTTTGTTGATGATGAGATGTTTTTAAATGCTTCACGCACCAAAGATATCGCGAATTTGTTGATTGAAAGAGGCATTAAAAAAAGATATATTAGTTGGGCCAGAAGCGACACAATAGTAAAAAACATTGAATTATTTAAATTATGGAAAAAAGCCGGCCTTGATATTTTGTATGTAGGGCTAGAATCTTGTGACAATAAACGCCTCGCTGAATACAAAAAAAAGATAACAGCTGACATTAACCATCAAGCGGTAGAAATTTTACGAGAAACAGGAATTACTTTACATGCTGCCTTTATTGTTCATCCTGATTTTACCTATCAAGACTTCAAAAATCTAGAAAAAGAAGTTTTGTCAATATGCCCGGCGGAGGTAACCTTTACAGTTTTTTCACCATCGCCGGCGACAGCTCTGTGGGATGATTATAAGGATAAATTTATTTGTGACCCTTATAAATTCTATGATTGTATGCATTCAATAGTACCTACGCAGCTACCTTTAAAACTTTTTTACGCACATTTTAGTCGGTTAACCAGTCTGGCGTTAAGAGCCAATCCGTTGCGCATGAATAAAATACGCCTTAAGTTTAGAGATCTGCTCAGAGCAATTATTGGCGGTACAAAGTATATTATCTCCTTAAGAATGATCTATAAGGATTATGCCTCATGAATATTACAGAAATTATAAAAAAAGAAACCCAAAATAAAAAAGAACAAGTTGCGATAATTGAAAACGGTAACAATGTAACCTATAAGGATCTTTTTAATCGGGTTAATATGTTGGCAAAAAAATTTAAAAAACTCGGCATAAAACCTTATCAACGTGTTGGTTTACTATATCCTAACAGTAGCGAATATATCAGCATAAGTTTAGCAATTTTATCTATTAAAGCTGTAATAGTGCCTATTTCTGAATCTTGTCCAAAAAAAGAAGTTGATTCTATAGCGAAAAAAATAGACCTAAACTACATTATTGCTTATAAAAATATTTTTAAAACTAAACAGGTAGAAGATATTTTATCGAAAAGGAAAAAAGAAATTTTTATCCGGCAAAGAACAAGCAAAAAAACTTTGCCGAAAAATTATTATCGAATGAACCCGGCATTCATTCGTTTTTCATCCGGTACAACCGGAGAACAAAAAGGGGTGGTGATTTCCCACCAGGCAATTTTTGAAAGAACTAATGCTGTAAATGAAGGCCTCGCTATAAGTTCGAAAGATAAAATTTTATGGGTACTTTCTATGAGTTTTCATTTTACAGCAACAATTATCCTTTTTCTGCGGCAAGCTGCCACAATCATTCTTGGTGGCGGTCAATTCCCTTTTTCCTTTATTGAAGCTCTAAAACAAAATCCTACAGTTATCTATGCCTCACCTTTTTATTACCAAACAATGATTACTGCGAAAGCAATATCTAAAAATAAATTGTCAAATTTGCGGTTAACAATCTCTACCGCAGTGAGGCTGCCAAGATCAATTAGCCAAAATTTTTATAAAAAATTTAAATTAGAGTTGTCTGAAGCTTATGGTATTATTGAGGTGGGTATCCCTTTTCTAAATCGTTCGCATGATTCATCAAAACGCGGATCAGTAGGAAAAATTTTGCCCGATTATCAATTAAAATTTGATCCAAGCACAAAAAATATTTATTTAAAAGGAAAAGGGATGTTTGATGCATATTTTTTACCCTGGCAAAAAAGAGAAGAGATTACAGAAAAAGGCTGGTTTAATACCGGTGATTTAGGCGAATATGATAGTGATGGTTTTCTTTTTATAGTAGGAAGAAGCAAGAATGTAATTAATTTTTCTGGTTTAAAAATTTTTCCTTATCAAGTAGAAGCTGTTCTTAATAATTACCCTTTGATAAAAGAAGCATATGTTTATCCAATTGAGCATCCTCATTACAATCAAATCCCAGTAGCAAAAATTGTGTTAAACAAAGATGGAAAAAAAAGATTTAAGATTGATGATTTGCGTAAGTTTTGTTACCAACATCTTTCTCCTTATGCAGTACCGAAGAAATTTTATTTTGTTAAAAAAATAGAAAAAACACTTAGTGGTAAAATCAAACGTAAAGAGAGTGGAAAGCTATGACTTTTAATGTTAATAAGGTTGTGTTGGGTGAGAAAGTATTGTAATGTGATTATATGCGGTCGTTAGTTGTTTATTATTCTTACAGTGGAAATACGCAAAAAGTAGCAGTAGTCTTGGCTAAATTTTTAGAAGAAAAAGGCCAAGTAGATGAGCTAGAGCTTTTGGCAGAGGATGAGTCAAAATCGTTTTTGGGCCAGTGCCAGCGAGCCTTTTGGCAGAAAAGGGCAAAGATTGGGCTTGTTGATTTTGATTTATCAAAGTATGATTTAATCTGTTTAGGCACGCCGGTTTGGGCGTTTGGACCGGCTCCGGCCCTAAATACTTATCTTGATCATGCCTCGGGTGTTGCCGGGAAGAAAATAGTATTATTTTGTACCTACGGCAGCGGTGCCGGTAAAAAACGCTGCCTGGATTATATGGAAAAGATTCTTGCGGATAAAGGTGCTGTCGGGTTTAGGCGGTTTTATATTCAGCAGTCTAAGATCGAGGAAAAAGAATTTGTAATTAGTGAGATTAAAAAGGTTCTTGCTTAGTGTAAGATTTAGTGAGGTAGTTTTATCCCCTTCAAAGGTAAAAATGGC
>CAZSDJ010000019.1:0-31372 GCA_964605645.1 uncultured Planctomycetia bacterium | reverse complement strand
GAGCTGGTTGCTTCCACCCCTGCCGAAGATGACAACGGTGACGGCATAGTAGATGGCAATGATACTGCCGGCAACCAGGGCTTATATCAGTGGACGATACCTACCGATCCGGCTTCCGGCGATTACATTACCAGGGTAGATGCCGGCGATTCTTCCTATATAAAAGTAGAGGATGCCTCTGCTTATGGAACCTATGTAACCGATGATTCCTTAGACTTTATCGTAAAGGGCCGGTTAAGCCTAGTTGCCCCTGATGTATCGAATGACCTAAACTGCGGCGATTTCCACACCATTACCTTTGAAAGAGACGGCCGGATAAACGCGGTTAATGTAAAATATTCTACAAACGGCGGCTCTACTTATCCTAATGTAATAGAATCAGGCGTTACCTTTGCCACTATCAACGATACCCAGGCCTCCACCGCTGATGACTGGCAGGTCCCGGAGACCCCGGTCAACGCGACCTACAGATTAATGGCAGAAGACGCCAATTATGTGAAATCAGGTACAGCCGGCACCTACAAGGAGACAGCTAACTTCCGGGTAAAAGGCGCTTTAACCTTAACTGCACCCACCTCTACAGCTATCTGGAATATTACCGATACTGAGATCATTAGCTGGGAGGTAGACCACGGCCAGCTGGATTATGTAAAGGTTATGGCCGCACCAGACGGACTGTTTGATGCAAGCGGTGATGAATACAAAGTAATAGGAAGCCTTAATCCCTTTAATGACGAGGCCTTTAGCGAGGCCCTGCTTCCTGCCAGAGTAGGAAGCGGCTCATACGACTGGACACTGCCTGTAACCACACCCTTAGGCGATACCATGAAGCTGAAGATAGTCCAGGATAATGAGAACTTTACCGATATCGAAAGCGGCCTGTCAGCTGCCATGGATATCAGAGGGACTATTACCGTCCAGACCCCTACCGTAGATTACGGCGTAGAAGACTGGAACCCGGGCGATACCGATAAACAGGTTAAATACACCACCTACGGCGATATGGGCACTGTGTATATCTTCCTCTATGACGGAAGTACAGAGTATCAGTTAGACGACGGCACAGGCGTGGCTACAGCCGGCGACGGCAATGTGGAGACCTTCTCAGAGTTTACCGTACCTGACCTAAAGAGCCACAATTGCACTATCCGAGTACGGAATGCTTCTCTTAGCGCTGACGCTACCTCAGACGGCGAATCAGGAACTTTTAGCACTTATCCTACTATAACGAATGTCGATATTGTTCCTACTCCGGGAGAAGAAGGCCAGGACCATACCATCTGGCGGGCCGGCCTGACCAACCAGACAGTAACCTGGACAGAGAATGATGTTGCCGATGAATCCCTGATAGAGACAGTCCAGATCGTTTATTCAGCGTCAGGCAACCCTGATACCGACGGGGTAGTGATAAAAGACGATGTCTTAACTCACGAAAGCAGCTCAGCCATTACCGCGCCTACTGATCTAAGTTATCAGTCAGCAGTAATCAGGGTAAGAGATAAAGATACAGGCTTCCAGACTGATGTATATGGTGACTCTACTGAGACCTTCAGTGTCTTAGGAAGGGTAGCCTATGGTGCTTCTCCGGCTGAAGGTGATAACTGGTATGTGGGTGACACCAACAGGACAGTAGCCTGGACTGCCTACGGTGACCAGATGACCAGTGTGGATATCTATATTGACTATGACGGCCAGGCAGGCGCAGATACACCGGTTTATTGTGCAACCGAAAGCACCACCCCGGGTTCATCGGACACCTGGACCTTTGATGACCCGGATACAGGGGTAGACGGGGTAGGAGACCATATCACAGAAGATGCCATAATTATAATTGAGGATGTAGATACCGACAGGAAATCATATACAAGTTACCCGTCACCCACCTTTAATATTGCCGGCAACTTTACCGATATCCAGGTCAGCTCTGATGCAGGAGACCCTGAGGTAGTTGCTGATTTAGCTTCAACAGTTACCTGGGTAAAGACCGGCTCGGGAATAACCGATGTAATAGTAGAATACACTACCAATGCCGGCACCAACTGGTATAACATAGTAAATGACCTTGAGGGCGACACCACTACCGTTTCCAACAATGAGAGCTATTCCTGGACACCTCCGGCTGATGCTATCTCAGATGCCTGCAGGATAAGGATAACCGACCCGGATAACTCTGCATCTTCCGGTGAGTCTGCCAGCAACTTCATTATTGCCTCTAAGGTGGATGTAGGCCAGCCGGATGTAAATGCCTCCTGGGATACCAACACCACCCAGATTATCGAATGGCAGAAGTGGGGCGATTTTGCCACGGTAAATATATACTACAGGCCGGATAATACAACCGCCTGGGATCTTCTTAATACAGCCGGCTCGGTGGCCTCCTGCCAGGATGAGATAGACGGCGCCGGCGATACCTTAAACGGAAGCTGGGATTGGTATATTGACGAAGATACGATTCTTTCGCCTACAGCTCAAGTTATGGTGCGGGATGCGGTTAATAGTACCGCCAGGCTGGAAGGTATATCTGATGAGTTTACCACCAAGGGTTCATTAGAGGTTTTATGGCCGGATGACGGTACAGAAGGATATGACGTTTATCAGGCAGGTATAGCCGAGGATATTAAGTGGAAACGCTACGGTAATATAGAAGGGGTAAAGGTATTCTTGGATGACGGGACAACCGGCTATCAGTTGATAACCAGCTTAGGGACAGACGGCGTAGTTGATTTTGAAGGAGCAGAAACCGAACACACCGAAAGCTGGACCCCGCCGGAAAAAGTCGGCAAGACCTATCAGATAAAGGTCCAGGATAAAAACAACGCCAATATTGAGGCAGAGTCGCCTTTATTCCAGGTAAAGGGCGAATTGCAGATTAGCTATCCTGATGCCCAGCAGCCTACATTCGTAATCCGCGAACCTGAAACCATAACCTGGGATGTGATCCACGGAAGCATTGCCAATGTCAGGATATTAGGCTCACGCTCAGGTGATTTTGATACCGATTCCTTTGTGATAGCCAACCAGACCGATGCCGATAATGAATTGGCCTATGACCCGGCAAACTACGGCGACTTCGGCTATGTAGCCCAAGGTTCATACACCTGGGATGTGGACGAAGAGTCACCGTCGATTATAACTAATGAGGCTACCTTTAAGATAAAGATAGTAGATGCAGATACCGATTATGATGTTACCACTCAGTCTTCAGCAGGGTTTACTGTCCAGGGTAAATTGACCGCCTATACACCTACCAGTGATTATTCACCTTATGAGGATTGGAATGTCGGTGATACGGATAAGACCATCAAGTGGAAGGCAGACGGTAATATAGTTGATGTATGGATCTACTTCTGGGACGGTAATCAGTGGATAGATGTAACCGATCCTGCCACCGGCACGCCTTCAGGTGACGGAGATATGAAGTCATTTGCAGTCAGTGATTGGTATAATTATGGAGCCGTGCCTGATGCAAAGAGCCACGAATGTAAGATACGCATACAGGATGACCCCTCAACACCTAATCTGCAGGTTGAATCCGGCACCTTCAGCACCTATCCTGTAATAAGTGATGTAGCTATAACCCCGACCGATCCGCCCAATACAGCCGATGTCTGGATAGCCGAGGCCACCGATCAAGAAGTAACCTGGTCGGTCAACGCAAGTGCTCAAATTGATGCAGTGGATATCTATTACTCATCAACCGGCGAGGGCGGCTTTGATTTTGTAAATGATACCCCGATTAAAAATGACTGGGCCACCTCCCAAAGCTGCGGCACCATAACCGTACCTTCTGCCAGAACCACCCAGGGCAGGATTGCGATAAGAGACGCAGATGCCAACTTTGCCGATTATGTAAATGCGATGACCCCGTCTGACTTTAGAGTCGCCGGCCGGATTGATATCAGCGCACCGGTTACAGGCGATACCTGGCAGGTAGCCTCAACTGATGAACTGATCAAATGGACCTATGACGGTGACCTAACCACCGTAAATATCGATGTAGATTACGGCTTAGGCTTAGGCTGGCAAGACCTGGCTGATGCTGTAGATGTAAATGCCGGCGCCACCGGATACAACCCTTATCCCACAGACGGGGTACCTGACCAGATATCCAATGAGGTCCAGTTTAGAGTAGAGGACTCAGATACCGGCTATAACGACGTAACCACAACCGACAGTGAAAGCTTTGCCATAACCGCAAGCTTTAGTTTTGCCTATCCTTTAGGAGGAGAAATTTATCACATTGATTCAACCAGCCCTGCGATGACCATAAAATGGAATACCATCGGTGATGAAGTATCAGCGGTAAAACTGGAATACTGGAATAAAGACTCCGGCGTCTCCGGTGAATGGCTGCTGATAAAAGACGGGGTAGCCAACAATAACCACGGCACCGGTGAGGCCAATGAGAATACCTATGTCTGGGATACAGGCACCTCCCATGATAACCCTCTGCCTGTCAACCTGGCAGCCGAGAACTTAAAGTTCAGGATTACCTCATCAACACCTGACCAGCCTTCAACTGCCACCACCTCAAATGAGATGGTCATCTGCGGTGATGTAAGTGTAACCGCACCGGCTCAAGGGTCTATCTGGACAGCAGACGGCACAGCCAATTCAATAGAGTGGGATGTATTCGGCAAAGTAGATAATGTCAAAATAACCTACTCCCGAGATAACAAGGCTGCCTGGACAGAATTGACAGCCTCAACCCTTGCTGAAGATGATAACGGTGACGGCATAGTAGATGAGAATGATACAGCTAGCAACCACGGTTCATATGAATGGACCATACCCACTGATCCTGCCTCAGGTGATTATATTACCAGGGTGGATGCCGGTGATTCCTCATATATTAAAGTAGAGGATGCCTCTAGCTTTGGAACCTATGTAACCGATGATTCCTTGGACTTTATCGTAAAAGGCCGCTTAAGCATAGTTGCCCCTGATGTATCGGGAGACCTAAACTGCGGTGAGTTCCACACCATTACCTTTGAAAGGGACGGACGCATAAACGCAGTTAATGTAAAATATTCTACAAACGGCGGCTCTACTTATCCTAACACCATCCAGTCAGGCGTTACCTTTGCTACTGTAAGTGATACCCAGGCCTCAACCGCCGATGACTGGCAGGTCCCTGAGACCCCGGTAAATGCTGAGTACAGGCTGATGGTAGAAGACGCCAATTATGTAAAATCAGGTACAGCCGGCACCTACAATGAGACAGCTAACTTCAGGGTGCTGGGTGCCTTAACCCTAACTGCGCCTACCTCAACAGCTATCTGGAATATCACTGATACTGAGATCATTAGCTGGGAGGTAGACCACGGTCAGCTGGATTATGTAAAGGTTATGGCCGCACCAGACGGACTGTTTGATGCAAGCGGTGATGAATATACTATAGCTTCCAATTTAGATCCATTCAATGACGAGGCCTTCACCGAGGACCTGCTTCCGGCAAGAGTAGGAAGCGGTCATTATGACTGGACACTGCCTGTAACCACACCCTTAGGCGATACCATGAAGTTCAAGATAGTCCATGATAATGAGAACTTCACCGACATCGAAAGCGGCCTGTCTTCTGCCATGGACATCAGAGGTACTATTACCGTCCAGACCCCTACTGTAGATTACGGGGTAGAAGACTGGAACCCGGGTGATACCGATAAGGAGGTCAAATACACCACTTACGGCGATATGGGCACTGTGTATATCTTCTTATATGACGGGACATCAGAACATCAATTAGACGACGGCACAGGGGTTGCTACAGCCGGTGACGGCAATGTGGAGACCTTCTCAGACTTTACCGTACCTGATGTAAAGAGCCATAATTGCACTATCCGAGTCAGAAATGCCCAGCTTAGCGCTGATGCTACCTCAGACGGGGAATCAGGCACTTTTAGCACTTATCCTACTATAACTAATGTAGCTATTACTCCTTCAGCCGGGGATGAGGGCTCCAGCCCTCCGATTTGGAGAGCGGGGCTCGGCAGCCAGGAAGTTACCTGGACTGAGAATGATATATCAACACCTGAGCTTATTGAATCAGTAGAAATCTGGTACAGCCCTTCAGGTGATATTGATACCGACGGCATTAAAATTATAGATAATGTTACCACTCATGAAAGCTGTTCAACCATTACCGCGCCTACTGATCTAAGTTATCAGTCTGCTGTAATTAGGGTAAGGGATAATGATACGGCTTTTCAGGATGTAGTATATGGCGATTCATCTCTGTTTAGAGTTTTAGGAAGGGTAGTCTATGGTTCTACTCCGCAAGAAGGTGAAAACTGGTACGTAGGCGATACTGACAGAACAGTGAGCTGGACCGCCTATGGTGATCAGATGACACAGGTGGAGATACTTATAGATTATGACGATGGTAACGGCTATCAATTGTTAACCACTCAAGATACAGTCCCCGGCACAGCTGATTCATGGACCTTTGATGACCCGGACCCAGGTATAGATGGAGTAGGGCCTCATGTTACTGTAAGTGCTCAGTTTAAGATTCAAGATATCGATGCTGACCGCAAGACTTATACCCAGTATGAATCCGTTACCTTTAAAATTGCCGGCCAGTTCCAGTTAACTGAGCCGCCTGCTACCTTATCAGCAGGAAGCGCTTATACAATTACTTGGGATAATTTTGATTTACAGGATCAGATACCCGAGGCAAAGCTTGAATTTTATGATGGCGCAACTTGGCACGATATTGACTATAAGAGTGATCCGGACGGACACACAGGCATAGTTACTAATTCCGGTTCTTATTCCTGGAGTGTTCCCACAGATGTTAAGTCAACCGCCTGCAAATTTAGAATTAGTGATCCAGACAATCCAGTAGCTACTGACGAAACCCAAAAATTTGAAGTTAGAGCGGTAATTGTTGTAACTTCACCTACCAGTAAAGCAGAATGGACTATAGGCACATCAGGCAATACGATTTCCTGGGACATAACAGGTGTAGTGGATAACGTAAAGATAGAATATTCCAATGACGCAGGAGCCACTTACCCAACAGATTTTGTGATTGAATCCACAATAACGGCTACATCGACACCTTACGATTGGACTATTCCAACCGGTTTAGACATCTTAACAGCTGACCAGGCAATGATAAAGGTATCCGATGCAGCCTTTGCGGTGGTCTATGATGAGTCCGGCCCGTTTATGATCAAAAGCGGCATTACAGTAACAAGGCCCGACACCAATGATAAATTATATGTAGCAGAGGCCTTTGATATAGAGTGGACGACGCTGGGGACGGCGGATATGGGCAATGTAGCTATTCAATTCTCAAGCACAGGCGCTGCCCCTTGGACCGATATAGCGACAGTAGATTATGCATCAAGCCCTTATTCACTCTGGGTGCCTCCTGCAGATTCTGTTACCGATAATGCTAAAACTGCCGTAATGCGGATAACCGATGTGGATAACACTGACGTTACAGATGATTCGGATGCCTTTGAAATAGAAGGTAAACTTACCTGGGAATCACCTATACAAAGCGGCCTGATGTGGCAGGTAGGCAATTCCTATGATATTGAATGGACGCCTACCGGCAACTTCGGGCCAATAACTATAGAATATTCAACTAACGGATTTGCCGATGAAACAGAGACTAAATATTTTGCCTCGGTATCTAACTCTTCTGACGGTGTAAGAAGGACATATCCTTTTGAAGTTCCTAATGATATCGATGATGAGGTTAAGATAAGAGTAAGCCATGAAGATGATTCTGATGTTAAGGCATTATGTCCTTATAATATCAAATTTGTCGGCTCGGTAGATGTTACTTCTCCCGAATCAGAGTCTCCAAAGCCGGTATGGCATTATAATGAAACAAGGAATATCACCTGGTACGCTGTAGGTGATGTAACTCATGTAAACATAAGGTATAAGACATCAGCTACCGGTAATTGGAATGATATGATTCTTAATCATGACGGCGGCGGCACCTATGGAGCCGGCTCTAACAGCTATGCCTGGACAGTTGCCAATGAAAATTCAGAAGATTGTTATATCAAGGTTTCAGACGCTGCTCACGATGTTGATATTTATAGTGTTTCTGATTATCCATTCGCCATAAGGCCTGAAATTACAGTTACATCGCCTGCTGCCGATGAAAACTTAGAAGTCAATTCAGACGGCAATATTATTTCTTGGAACCTTAACGGTTCTACCCAGGTAGATTATGTTAATCTATATTATAGCGTAAGCGGCGGCGCCTTCCAGGACCTGGATGTTTCAGGGACTGTAGTAGCTGATTCCGGTGATGGTACCGGTTCCTATACCTGGGATAATATACCGGATGCAATAAGTGATGATGTAGTGGTAAGGGTAGCGGATAAAGATAATTCAAATGTATACGGTGATTCAGCAAGTTTTGATATTATAGGCAACATAGAAGTTTTTAAACCGGATAGTAATTCAAATTGGGAGGTAGGCTCAACCGATAAAAACATAACCTGGAGCTATGACGGCTCTATCGGATTGGTGAATATTTACTACGACTATGGACAGGGGTATAACTTGGTGAGTACTGAAGATATGCCGGTACCCGCTTTAGACCTTTCTTATAACTGGTCGCCTATACCGGACCATGTTTCTGAAAATGTAAAAGTGAAAATAACAGATGCTGATACCGAAGGTGCAGAAGATGAAGTCTATGATGAATCTGAAACCTTTAAGATAAGAGGCGGATTTAACATAGATGAAATACCTTCGTATTTACTTTCAGGTGATGGTTATACGATTACCTGGACAGCGACCGGCTCTGATATATTAACTGTAAAAGTTGAGTTCTCCAGTGATAACGGCGATACCTGGCGCAATATCGATTACGTTGATGCGGATGATCCGGGAACGGGCCTTGTTTCCAATTCAGGCAGTTATTCCTGGACAGTCCCTGTTGATATTGCATCTACTACTTGCTTGGTAAAGATAACAGACCCGGATAACTCAGAGGCAAAAGATACATCCAATCCGTTTGAAGTGAGAGCAAAGATAAAGCTGGATAGCCCAACAGCAAGTTCAGAATGGATAGTGGGCACTCAGCATGACATACAGTGGAGTGTAACCGGTGTAATCAACAATGTTAATATCGAATATTCCTATGACGGAGGGGCCTATGACTGGGTAGTAGCGCCGGACGGAACAACTACCGGAAGTAACATCCCGGCAAGCGATGGAAGCTTCACCTGGGAGATTCCCGACCATATATCCAGCCAGGTTAATGTCAGAATTGCCGATACCTCCAAGCCAAATGACGTACAGGATATTACTGATAACTTTACAATAACCGGTGAACTTCAAATCACCTCTCCTACCGGTACTGATATCTGGTATGTGTCTGACCAGGAAACTATTTCCTGGACTAAGACAGGAACTATTCCCAACGTGCAATTAGAATATTCAGTAGACGGCGGCGCCTATCAGCAGATTCAGGATGCTGAAAGTTTAACCGGAACCAGCTTTAACTGGATTATACCGGATGCTATAAGCGGGCAGGTAAAGGTTAGGGTGTCTAATACTGATGGCACTAAACCTACTATTCCTGGTGTTTCTGACTTATTTGCCATAAAAGGTAAATTAGAAATAAGTTCACCATCTCTGGATGATGTTTGGGAAGTAGCTCAAACCAAAGACATTACCTGGATTACCACCGGTTCAATAAGTACTGTAAGGTTAGAGTATGATTATGGCTCCGGCCTTACTCCTATAACTGGTGCTGATTCTGTTACTGCAAGCGATGAAACATATCCCTGGACTATACCTAACACTATTAGTAATAATGTAACTGTTAAAATAACAGATAACAATGATGATACAGTAACAGATACCTCTGATAGCTTTAAGATAGCAGCTGATATTAATATTACCAAGCCAACCGGCGGTGAAATATGGATAGTGGATGACATTCAGCCTATTACCTGGGATAAAAATGGCGACATTGCCAATGTAGTGATTAAATACGATACAAATAGCGGCTTTGATAATTATCCTAATACGATTGCAACTAAACCTGCAGCTGATGAAAGCTATTCCTGGACCATTCCCGATGATATAACCAAAGATGCAAGGGTTAGAATTGAGGATGAGGATACCACATCTTATACTCAAGCCTCTGAATCCGCTGACTTTGAAATAAGAGGTTCAATATCAGTTACTTCACCGCAGGAAGGCGATGTCTGGACAAGCGATGAACAGCACAATATTGCCTACACCATTCACGGTTCTATAGCTAATGTAAAGATAGAATATTCTACTGACGGCGGAGACACATATCCTTATACTATCTCTGATTCTGAGCCGGCCGGTGCAGGTGACCATACCTATCTCTGGACTATCCCTGCAACAACCAGTGTGCACAGTGTTATTAAAGTTACTAACTTAGCAGATGAAGCAAATGTTTATGATGAATCAGATGAGTTTGTTATCAGAGGCGGCTTTGAATTTATCAGCCCTGTTACCGGCGATAGATGGCTTGCAAATAGTAATCAATTAATAGAATGGGATACCTATGGTAATATAAGCTATGTCTATATAAGATACTCATTAGATGACGGGGCAAGCTGGTCATTTGTAAATGACGGTTCAGCTATAGATAATTCAACGGAAGAGTATAACTGGTCCTTGCCTAACGCAGTATCCAAGCAGGCCAGAGTAAGAATTACAGATGTTAATGACCCGGATGCAACCACTACTTCAGGTAAGTTCACTATACACGGCTCTTTAACTTTACTTCAGCCTAATGGCCAGGAAAAACTTAAAGCCGATCAAGATGATGAAGCTTCTAAGGTTAAATGGGAAATGGAGGCTCCTATTGAAGCTGTTAATTTAGCCCTTTCTACAACTGGAGTTGACGGTACATATTCTACCTTTGCTAATAACGCCCAGGCATCTCTTTTAGAATATTCATGGTCTGTGCCTGCCATTAAGTCGAATAATTGTTTTGTCCGTATCCGTGATGCTAATGATGCGCTTACAGAAGACTTCTCTGACCTTGCCTTTAAGATAATGGATAACTTCAAAGTTCAGACACCTAACGGAGGTGAAAACTGGGTGGTAGGCACTACTGAAACCATAAGCTGGACCTCTTATGGATTAGCTACAACGGTAAATCTTAAATACTCTACTGTCTCACCTCATGATACCTGGACACCAGTTGCTTCCGGTACTGACAATGACGGAATCTATGATTGGACGATTCCGGCTGATATATCAAATACCTGTAGAGTGAGAATTTCTGATAATGACGATGATGCAGACTCTTATGATATCTCCGACGGTGATTTTACTATTCAAGGTGAGATTACTGTAACCCAGCCCAATGGGGATGAAAAATGGGGCTGCGCTGAAAACAAATACATAACATGGGATTACGACGGTAATATTTCTAAGGTCGATATACACTATAGCGCCGACAATGGCACAAGCTGGGCGGCTATTGATCTTGCGCAAGGCTTAAATAATATTGGCGAGTATAACTGGACGGTTCCCACCATCAACACCACAGAGCAGGCCTTAGTTAGAGTCAGAGACAATAACATTGCTGATTTCCCTGCTGTCTATGATATCTCAGACAGTACTTTTAAGATAATGAGCAGGGTAGTGGTAGATTCACCTGATGGAGGAGAAGTACTGTATGCAGGCAGTGACACCACTATTACCTGGACAACATATGCTACTGCTGCTTTTGATACAGTAAAGATTGATTATTCTATAGATGACCCTGACTTTACCAATCCATACAGCATAACTACTTCAACTGCAAATGATGGAAGTTATGATTGGCTGAATATTCCAACTGAGGCCGTTTCCGGCAAGGTTAGAATAAGAGTTGCTCATTTAACTGATGCTGATGTATCTGATACTTCAGATGGTGATTTCCGCATCCGCGCTACCTTAATGCTGACAGCTCCTGACGGCGGCCAAAAATTGACTGTAGGTGACACATTCACAATCGCCTGGACCCAGCTTGGTGAAACAGACGGTGTCAAGCTTACTTCCTACAGGCAGAGCCAGCCTGCTGTTAAACGTACTATTGCCACATCAGCACCTTTAAATGCAGAAAAAGACGGCGGAACATATGATTGGGAAATACCGGATTTCATCTATGATGACCTGATAGTAAGAGTAGAAGATCCTAATGATATCGACGCCTATGATATATCTGATGCTACCTTTAAGATCATGCCGGGCTTTACCGTGACTTCACCTGATTCTGCTTCCCAGTGGTATGTAGATAGCTCTCAAACTATCTCCTGGACTTATACTGGAACAGTAAGTGATGTTGGTGTTTATTATTCAACCGTAGGCGGTGTAGCAGGCAGCTGGGATCCTCTCACCTCTGTACCGGCAAGTGATTTAGAATGGACCTGGAGCCCTATCCCGGATGAAATAACAGACCAGCTTAAAGTTAAAGTAGGTGCAGCAAATGATGCAGATGCCTACGGTGTATCAGAAGGCATGGCAAAGATAAGAGCCAAATTCACTCTAACAGCGCCTACCGGCGGCGAAGAATTGATAGTGGGCGATACGTTTACTATTACTTGGGATACAGTAGGTACTGTAGGCAAGGTTGACCTGGATTACTCAACGGATGATTTTGCCACCACAGAATCCATAGCTGCTGATTGGAGCAATGGAGCAACAGGCGGCAGTTACGATTGGACAGTACCTGATGACATTTCACATACTGTAAGAGTAAGAGTTATGAGCTCTACTGATGAAGATGCTTATGATATTTCAGGTGATTTAAGAATAAAAGGTAACTTGTGGATTAACTCACCTGTTTTAGATGACGCCTGGGATATAGGCCAGGATTATAATATTGCCTGGGGTTGGGTGGGTACTATACCTGAGGTTAAGATTACTTACTCTACCGGCGGCGATGCAGGCCCATTTGATCCTATAATTGAAAATTATGACACAGCCGATGACGGTATAGTAGCTAACGGAACAGGCTCAGGCGGGCCGGGTTCAGAATACACTTACGCCTGGACCGTTCCTGATCAGGCAACAGCCGATGCTGTAATAAGAGTGCGCGACCCAAGAGACGAAACCTCAGACGCCGGTGACCAGACAGATGTGGCAGCCGAAAGCGAATCATTTCATATTACCGGTTATATTACCTCTTTAGGCATTGAGGATCCTGACACAGGTGATCAGGTTACCCAGTTAGCAGTTGCAAGCACCTATAATATCAAGTGGGAATGGGGCGGCACGATGCCGGAAGTAAAGATTACCTATTCAACAAACGGAGACGCAGGGCCATTTAATCCTATAAATGAAAATTATGACACAGCTGATGACGGCGTAGTGGCTAACGGAACAGGCTCAGGTGGTCCCGGCTCAGAACATTATTATGCTTGGACTGTTCCCGATAGCATTTCACCTGATTGCAAGATAAGGATATCTGATCCTAGAGACGAGACAGTCTATGATGAAACAGATACCTTTAAGATTCAAGGTGAATTTACCCTCTATACTCCGGTTGTAGAATTAAATGATGACGGTGATTATGAGTGCCGCTGGATTACCAATGAAATCCGTGAAGTATCCTGGGATACTTTCGGTACTATACCGACAGTAGATATAGTATATTCAGAGGATGACTTTGCAACAGAAACACTCATTAAGGACGAATCAGGACAGGAGGCAATTGATATAGATAATACGGGAAGCTTTAACTGGAAGATACCGGATGACCGCGATGATAACGGAACCCCGGATAATCCTACCGATGATAGAGCAAACCAGGTTAAGATACGTATCTATGACCATAACGACCGTGATGTCTATGTGGAAGGGCCGGCAGCAGCAGGCGGTGTAGATTACCTTAAGATAGATTATTATACCATTACCTGGGACATCAGAGACCTGGTTACCAACCAGCCCCTTGAAGGTTTATCGGTAGACAGCACTTCCGGTTGGCAGGCTACAGGCCTTGCTTCACCGGTAAGTCATGATGTACCGGCCGGTTACTGGGAAGCTACCTGGGATCATCAGGACTACGGCGTAATAACTGTCCCTTATCTGACCGGCTGGGATGCTGACGCTCAAGAGTGGAAGAAAGACAGAACTATCTACCGTACTATGGAGACATTGGTTGTCCATATCTGGCGTGCTTATTCAGAGTTCTCATACGAAGTAGACAGCGATAGGTTGGATATTACCTCCTGGCTGGAAAGGGATGGCGGCCTGGTACCCGGTGCCTTAATTACAGACGTAACGATTTATGACGGCACAGAGAGAATAAAACGAAAGACTCTGTTGGTGGATGAAGATAATAATAAGTTCCTACTTCACGATGATGTGCCTAAAGGTACCAAATTATGGGTAGGTGACCATTTAGGTGAAACACGCACCATGGACGATGTAATAAGTGACTGCGAGGATTATAAGACAGGAGAAATGGCTATACCGAGTGATTTCGGCGGTTTCTTCCAGCAGTCATGGTCACCTACAACATATACTGCTGATGGCACAACCTATGATACATTACAGTCAGGCAGGGTGTATGCCGTAGTAAGTTACATGGCATTGGCTTCCGGTGCTACCTTTAAGACGCCTGTATCATTTACAGTTTCAATACCAAAGGCTATGGCAGATATGGAGACTCAAGTTGCTGGTATGGAGGAGTCGGTAGAGTGGGCTTTAGGTTCACCGGAATCCGACCCCGGAACATCAAGATTAGAGATTTTACTGAACGATCAGGCAACTCTCATTGAAGACAAGATGGAAGAACAAATTGAAGTTATGGTCGGGGAGGGCAAAACTGCCGAGGAAGTAATAGAGGAAGGCGGTATGGTAGGTATAGTTGAAAGTACCATGACCAGCTTTGAAGAGAAAACCTATCAGGCAGTTGAGGATTTACAGAAAGCTGCAGATGACAGTCTGGCGGCTAGTGAGGAGATGATATCTAAAGCTGAAGCTGCCACTGGAATGATTGAAGAGGCTGCGGAATTAACCGAAATAACAGCGAGGAAATCTTCCGGTGAAATTATCTTGCCCAGGACAATATTAGCCGGCGAGACGCTAAATGTAAGATATAGCGGACTTTCCGGATTAGTTCCAATTATGGATATTATAGATGCTGATTCTAATGCAATTATATCAAATCAGCCGATGGCGGAACTTTCAGGACAAGAGGGCCTTTACGGTTATGATGTTAAAATAGATGGTGATAAATTCGCGCCGGGAAAAGCGATTACTGTTATAATAATAGCTGATGTAGGCTATGGTGAACAAAGTATGGTGACTGGTTCGGTAACAGTAGAATCTACAACCTTAACTACAATTGAAGGTTTAGTATCTCAGGTTCCTCAAGCTAAAACGGCTGCTGAGGAGGCTCGCGATGCTATTAAAGAAGCCGGTAAAGCTTTAGAGAATGCATTTAAAGGAGGCAGTGATATAGACCTTGCCCTTAGTTATTTACAGGAAACTGTAGAAAGCTTACCTGATATTATGGCCAAGGAAGGTGCTTTACCAGAGATATCTGAATCGGTTAATGGCCTGAGCGATAAACTTGAAAGTCTTGCTGGCGAAGAAGGTTATGACATAAGCACAATGATGGAAAAAACATTGAGTGAATCTCCTACTATTAAAGAAATACGCCTAAAGACAGATCAGTTAAATGGCGTTATCAAATTGCTGCAGAAGTTGTTTGAGGCTAAATTAGGCGGTTTAGATGAACCGGTTGTCTCTACATCACTTGAACCGGGCAGTGTGGTTTTTAGAATCAGCGCCGCTAATCCTTCGAACACTGAAACGAAAACTGTACCGGTTAAGGTATATCTACCCAAAGAAGTTCAAGCAAAGGATATAATAGACCAAGGACGGTTAGAGCTAAATTACGATACTGAAAAATCAGCTTATTATTTGTATAAAGATGAGGTTGTATTGGCACCGAAAGAAACTGTAACCTTTGCAGTAGAAGTGGAAGATATATGGATGGTACCGGAAGAGGAGATAAAAACCTTGCGGAAACGGGCCGGCCATACTCTTGATCAATTAAAAGGATCTGAGTATCATGCTGAAATTAAAGGTAAAGTTGAAAATATCAACAAGATTCTTGACGAGATTAACGAAACGCAAAATAATGATATTGTAAGCCGCAGCCAGCACATAGGTATCTACAGGACTAATAAAAAAATTATCCAACAAATTAAAAATGATCTTGAAAGGATGGAGAAGTTATTAACTTTTACCGGCGGGCCGCCGGTACCGGAGATGATGGAAAAATCGAAACTAAAGTTAGATGCTCCGTCAAAGACAACTACTTGGATGATAATTTTTATTATTATGATTTTCATTGGAGCTTTAGCAGCTATATTTTTCTTTGCCTGGCATAAGCAGCGAGGCGATACGGAAAGTTTTTTCGCTCAGGCGGGGAAAGAAGCATTTAAGCAAAAAGATTCTGATTCCAAAGAGGGAAAACAAGACCAAAGTAAAGATACAAGTTAAAAAGCAGAGATAGTATACAGTAATGTTAAATGTTTTTGTTATTAGCCCTGAAAAAATAATTTATCAAGGGCAAGCAGAAAGTGTAAAGCTTCCCGGAGAGTGGGGGGCCATGGAAGTATTGCCGTTTCATAAAAATCTTTTAAGCCGCTTACTGCCCGGTTCTGTATTTATCGATGATCAATATTTTATAATAAGAAGAGGAGTGGTTAAAATTATCAATAATAAAGTTACCATTATTTGTGAATTAACAAAAGAGGCTTGACTTTGCACTTTTGCTAAGAGATAATAAAAATTTAAATTTAGATAGCTAAATAATGTATTAAAGTTGGATTATGAGCCGGGAAATTGCTTTAATTTTAATTTTTGCCATGTGCGTGCTTGCTCCGGCTGTGGTTATGGCAGCTTGCGGCTTTGCCAGCATAAAAGCCTTAGGCAGAAACCCTTCCAGTGCTTCTAAGATATTTACAGCAATGGTTATTGTGCTCATTTTTACCGAAGCTATAGCAATTATTGGACTTTTAATATTGTTTCAGTTATTTGGGCTGCAATGATTTATTTATTAATTATATTTCAAATAATTTTTTTTGTTGGTTTAACATTTCTTTTGCGGTATTTTTTAACTAGAAATATCGGTAGTGTAACCGAACGCCTTGAAGATATAAATAAAGATTATACCAAGAAACAGCAGGAAGCCAAAGCTAAGTTAGATGAAGCAGAAAGGCATTACAAAGAAGTTTTAACTAATGCAGCAACTGAAAGCAAGAAATTAAAAGAAAAATACAAAAAGGAAGCTTTATCTGAAAAAGATAACATAATATCTGAAGCACACCGAAAAAGTGAGCAGATCATAGAAAGTGCCAATAAAACTCGGCAGCATTTATTAAATGAACTGGAAAATCAAACTGAAAGCCGGGCTTTAGAAAGGGCTTGCGAGCTGATAGATAAGGTTTTACCGCTAGAATTACATAAAAAAATTCATTCTTACTGGTTTGATGATTTAGTCTCAAAAGGCTTTGAAGATTTAGGTAATTTAAATATTCCCGAAGACACATCTAAGGCATACCTAAAAATGGCTTTCCCGCTGACTTTCAAGCAAAAAGCTCAGTTATCCAAAAAACTTAAAGAGAAATTTAACCATGACTTAGAATTATCTGAGGAGGTTGACTCTTCTTTGATTGCCGGAGCGATAGTTAAAATTAATACTCTGGTTATAGACGGCAGCCTTAAACATAAAGTAAAAGAGAGAGCTAATGTTGAATAAAAAACAGCTCAAAGATAAAGATTATTCCGGAGGTTTTACAGTCCGGGAAATCGGTAGGGTAAAATCTGTACGCGAATTTATTGTAATTGCAACTGATTTGCCCTCATCTATTAATGGTCAAATAGTGAGGTTTGAAAAGGGCCAGAGAGGTTTGGTGATAGGTTTTTCTAAAGATGAAGTGCAAATTTTATATTTTGGGCCTAAAGACTCTATTCATGCCGGTGATCCTATCTTTAATAAAGGGGAGAAGCTTTCGCTGCCTGTGGGCGATAAATTTTTAGGCCGAGTAGTTAATGCTTTGTGTGAACCGCAAGACAAACAGGAGCCTATTGAAGAAAGCAGCCGTTATCCGGTATTTGGTGTGGCTCCGGGTGTTATGGAGAGAAAGCCTGTAAGAAAAACTTTAGAAACCGGAACCACTATTTTAGATGCCGCCGTACCTATTGCAAAGGGCCAACGCCAGTTGATTATCGGTGACCGCCTTACCGGTAAAACCACAGTAACTGTAGATGCAATTTTAAATCAAAAGAATAAAGATGTTATTTGTATTTACTGTTGTATTGGGAAACCATATCAAACTCTTTTAAAAGTGTTAAATGCGCTTTATGCAAAGAATGCTATGGATTACACCATTGTAGTTAGCGGCGTTGCTTCTACTTCTGCGGCAGAGCAATATCTGGCTCCTTATACTGCCTGTATGCTAGGGGAATATTTTATGCAGAACGGACGTGATTCGCTGGTAATATTTGATGATTTATCAAAGCACGCTTGGATATACCGCCAAATAAGCCTTTTGTTAGGGCGTGCTCCGGGACGGGAAGCATATCCGGGAGATATATTTTATATCCATTCTCAGTTAATGGAGAGGGCCGGATATTTGAATTCTGAATTAGGAGAAGGATCGATGACTTTTCTTCCTATAATAGAAATCTTACAAGGAGATGTGACCGGATATATATCTACTAATTTAATTTCGATGACAGACGGCCAGATTTATTTTGATACTTCTTTATTTAACATGGGGGTAAAACCTGCTATTGATTTAGGGCTTTCTGTATCTCGAATTGGGAGTAAAGCACAATGGCCGGCGATGGAGGAAGTCAGCAAATCGTTAAGGCTTGAGTATTTGCAATATTTGAAATTATTAGAAATGACACGTTTGCGTTCAGCCGGACTTTCGGAATCGGCAAAAAAGCGATTACACCGCGGAGAGATAATTGGGAAAATTTTAATCCAAGATAAGAATGAGCCTACTTCTATGGAGAATCAGATATTGTGTTTGTATGCATTGAATAAGAATATTTTAGATAATATATCTTTGCAGGAGGTAGATAGGTTTAAAGAAAAAATTATCGAAACAATAGAACGCCTGCAACCTGATCTTTTGAAAAAATTACGTGATTCACAAAGTCTTACTGAAGGCATGAAAAATAAATTTGATGATTGCATAAAAGAATATTTTAAAAATAATCAGGAAGACAAAAAAGAATAAAAGTGAAAGTACTTTCTAAAGTAAAAGAAGAAATGGAATTCAATCAAGGCCTGCAGTCTTTGTTGGAAACTCTTAAGTCGATTGCTGTTTCTCAATTCCACACCTTAGAAGCTAAAACTAAAACTTTCAGTAAGTTTTTTGAAATAACAGCTGAATTCTTTAGTTTATTCAGTAACGTGCAGATAAATCACCCCTTTGTTAATCCTGGCAATGGGCCCAAGACAGTAGTGGCGGTTACTTCGGATAAAGGCCTTTTAGGCGGGCTAAATAAAAAAGTTATGGCTGCTGCGCTTAGTAAAATAGATAAGGCTTCTGATAAGTTGGTAATCATCGGCGAACAAGGGAGAATATTTGCCGAGGAGCAAGATGTCGCCGCGGTTATTTTTCCCGGCATTTTAGACAAACAAAGATACGCGCAAGCCATACAGCTGCGTGATTATTTAATAAAAGGCGTATTAGGCGGCAAAGTAGATGGCTTGATGGTTGTTTATCCGGAGGCTGAATCATTTACGAGTCAACGCATAAGTATAAAAAAGATTATTCCTTATGAATATGATCTTGAGAAGAAGCAGGAAAAAAATAATATCAATAGAGGTGGCTTGATATGGGAATCAGCTCCTGAAGATATTATTGAATATTTAATCTTTTTATTAATTGGACAACAAATATATGAAATATTGGGTATTAGCCGGATAGCTGAACTTGGCGCACGTTTTACTCATCTAGAGGAAAGTTCTCAAAAACTTGAAAAAAAGAATAATGATTTAAAGCTGGAATATTTCCGTATTCGGCATGAGCTAATTGACCGCAGTATGCGTGAACTTTTTTCCGCAAAATCTTTGTTTCAATAATTTTTTAGGATAAATATAGTATTTTAAAAAAGGCATAAGGTATATGGCTATAAAGAAAGAATCTAAAACGGGAAAAGTAATTTCAGTGCAGGGGCCGGTAGTTGATGTCCATTTTTCTCAGGTTACTGATTTGCCTAATGTCTCCGAGGTTATTTATGCAGAAACTATCGAAAAAAATAAAGTTCCCCTAGAGGTGTCAGAACACCTTGCCGGGAATATTGCTCGTTGCATAGCAATTGCTCCAACTATGAATATTCAGCATAATTCATCAGTGCGTTCTACGGGAAAGCCGATCAACATTCCGGTTGGGGAAAATCTTTATGGAAGAATTATCAATGTAGTTGGCGAACCGATTGATCAAAAGGGAGATATCATCTATGAAGAAAAACGCGCCATACATCAGCCTCAGTTGGGTACCCAAGTTAATCAGAAAGAAATAGAAAATGAGAGCACGGAGGTAATGGAAAGCGGCATAAAAATGTTTGATTTATTATTTCCTTTAGTAAAGGGCAGCAAAACAGGAATATTGGGGGGAGCGGCTTTAGGTAAAACTATTTTAACGCTTGAAATGATTCATCATATGGTGAAGGAATATGAGGGTAGGTGTGTTTTTGCCGGTGTTGGCGAAAGGATTCGCGAGGGGAATGAACTTTATTTTGAATTGGAAAAGCATGACATACTATCTAAAGTTATGATGGTTTTTGGCCAAATGAATGAACCGCCGGGAGCACGCTTTTCCGCAGCGATGAGCGGAATTACTTTAGCTGAATCAATTCAGCGTCAAAATAGAGATGTACTTTTGTTTGTAGACAATATTTTTAGGTTTGTCCAAGCTGGCGCAGAGATGTCTACTCTTTTGGGCCGGGTTCCTTCGGAAACCGGATATCAGCCGACATTAATATCAGAGGTAGGGGAATTCCACGAAAGGATAAGATCTTTAAGCCAAGCCGGTGGTTCCATAACTTGCCTCGAGGCAGTTTATGTACCGGCAGATGATCTTACAGATCCGGCAGTAGTAACTATCTTTAGTTTTTTAGATGCAGTTCTGATTTTATCTCGAGAAAAAGTACAGCAAGGCCTTTATCCGGCAGTTGATCCACTAGCTTCTTCTTCGGCAAATTTAGATTCAGACATTGTTGGAAAAGTTCATTTTGAAGTTGCGCAAGAAGTAATTCGTATTTTGCAGAAATATCAAGAATTAAAACGGATCGTAATGGTTATTGGTATTGATGAGCTATCTGCTTTGGACAGAACAACTTATGAAAGAGGGCGTAAAATAGAAAATTTTCTTACCCAGCCTTTTTTTGTTGCAGAAACCTACACCGGCAAAAAAGGCGAATATGTAACTACTAAGCAAACTATCGAAGATTGTGGTAAAATTATTTCGGGAAAGGTAGACGCTAAGCCGGTAGAAGAATTTTATATGATTGGAGCATTGCCATGATGTTTAGCAAGAATGATAAAATAATAGGTAAAATTCTTACTGAAGAGAATTTAATTGAAAAACCGGTTCTAGAAGAGGCGGCTAGAGAAATATCTGATTCAAAGGAAAATCTTATTATGGCTCTGGCAAAAAAAGAAGGTGCGTCAGAAGAAAGGATGTTAAAGGCTGTAGCTAAGAGGCTTGGCATTTTATATGTAGATTTAAAAAAAATATCCATAGAGGAAGAAGCAATTGAATCAGTCCCTCTTAAATCTGCCGCATACTATAAAATTATGCCTATAAAAATAAAAAAAGGTGTTTTGACTGTTGCTTCCAGTTACCCGCTTGATATAAAGATACAAGATGATATTAGGGTTAATTTAGGTTATAAGATTAATTTAGTGTTAGCTAAGCAAAGTGACATATTAGGCATGCTTGAAAAATATTATGGGTTAGGAGCTGGAACCGTCGAGGGTATTTTAGCTCAGAAATTGGAGCAGAAAGAAACAAAAGAATCCAAAGAAACGGGATCTGAATTAGAAGATATTGAGAAGTTAGCCGGGGATGCTTCTGTAATACGATTAGTCAACCAAATAATTCTTGATGCTTATAAAAAGAGAGCCACAGATATTCATATTGAACCTTACAGAAACAGGATAAAACTTCGTTACAGGATAGATGGTGTTTTGTATAATACCTCGGTTCCGCCAAAGATGAAAAATCTTTTTTCCGCTATTCTTTCTCGCATTAAAATTATGTCAAATCTGGATATAGTCGAGCGCAGATTGCCGCAGGATGGCAGAATTGTAGTTAAAATCCAAAATGAAACTTTAGATTTAAGAGTTTCGTTTATGCCAACTCCTTATGGGGAGAGTGTGGTGTTAAGAGTGCTATCTAAAAAAATGTTTTTCGGCCTAAAAGGATTGGGATTGTTACCGAAAGATTTAGATCTTTTTGAAAATATTATTAAAAAACCCCATGGCATAATATTTGTTACCGGCCCTACCGGCAGCGGCAAAACCACCACTCTTTATGCTTGTTTATCTAAGATTAACACTGATCAGTCTAAGATAATTACCATTGAAGATCCAATTGAATATGAGGTTGAAGATATAACTCAAGTACAGGTAAAACCTCAAATTGGATTAAGTTTTGCGCGGGGGCTGCGGAGCCTGCTCAGGCATGATCCGGATGTAGTAATGGTAGGAGAGGTAAGAGATTTAGAGACAGCACAAATCGCAATTCGAGTTGCCCTTACCGGCCATTTAGTCTTTTCTACCCTTCATACCAACGATGCAGCCGGCGGAATAACCCGGCTGATAGATATCGGGATAGAACCGTACTTGGTGGCTTCGAGCGTAGAGGCTTTTGTTGCTCAACGTCTGGTAAGGATAATTTGTCCTGAGTGTAAAACTGAAGATAAAGATGTTTTGCCGGAGACAAAAGAAGAGATTCAAAAAGATCTCAATTTAGATTTAAACGCTGAAATTAAATTTTATAAGGGTAAAGGTTGCGAAAGTTGCAACCAAACTGGTTTTTTAGGCAGGACAGCTATCTATGAAATTCTTTTATTAAAAGACCCGGCGGTTAAGGAATTAATTTTAAATAAAGCTTCCGCTGAGCAAATAAGAAAAGCAGCTGCGGCAAAGAGAATGCGTACACTTCGGCAGAATGGGTGGAATAAGGTAATAGAAGGTATCACTACAGTAGAAGAAGTGATGAGAGTTACTCCGGCAAGAGAGAAAAACAAAAAAGCCAATGTTGCGCCAAAAAATACATCTTTGGAAACACAAAGGGAAGCAAAAGAGAAAAGGGTTTTTTCGCGAGCGCCTCGTAAAATTAAAATGCAGTATAGAATGATTAAATCATCGTCAAAAGAGTTGGTAGATAAGGAAAAAAAATATACAGTTACTACAGAGGATGTTAGCGTGGGAGGGTTAAGTTTTGACTCTTATTATCCAATACCGGTGGGGTCAATTTTGGAAACAAACATAAAGATGCGGGAAAAGGGCAAAACTCTGCAGTGTTTAGGAAAGATAGTGAGGGCAGAATTGGTGGTTGCGGATAAAGTTTATAAAACCGGAGTTTCTTTTCTGGATATGTCCGGAGCTGAGAGAAAATTAATTAGTGAATATATAGCGGAATAGATTAGAAGTTATAAGGATCATTACCGAAATGCCGAATTATAAATATTGGGCAAAAAAAGGCCCTAGTGAAAATATTGAAGGAGTGATAGAAGCATCGTCTGAAGATGATGCTGTTGATAAGATTACCAAGTTTGGCTTATTGCCTATTAAAATTAAAGAAGCAAAAGAGGCGGGTAAGTCAAAACAAACTTCATCTTTTTTATCTTCACGAAAAATAAAATCAAAAGATATTACTGCTTTTAGCCGTCAGCTGGCGAGTTTTTTAAAGTCAGGGATGACAATTATTCGCAGCCTTGATGTGATTTATTCTCAAACAGAAAACATTCATCTTAAGGAGATACTGTTTGAAATTAAAGCACAAATAAAAGAAGGGCAAGCATTTTCTCTTGCTTTGGCTAATTATCCGAAACTGTTCTCGCCTATTTATATTGCGATGGTCCATGCGGGAGAGAGCGGCGGCAGTTTGCCGGAGGCATTAACCAGGATTTCTACTTATCGCCAGAAGCAAGAAGAAATTGCAAGTAAGGTAAAGACAGCATTGGCATATCCGGGGGTTATGGTTTTTGTAGCTGTTGCTACAACAATATTTATGTTTGCTTTTGTCATCCCCCGTCTGATGAATATTTTTTCCCGCCTTGGCAGTGAATTACCGGCAGTAACAAGAATTTTGATATATACAAGTAAAGGTTTTCGATCTTTCGGGCCGTTTCTACTTTTAATTTCAGGGGTATTGTTTTTTATAGGACGGTCATATGCTCAATCAGAAAAAGGACAAAAAATAATTAGCCGTATTAAATTAAAATTACCGATTTTTGGAAAACTTCATCGTCAATTAGAATTGGCTAGATTTAGCCGTACCTTAGCAGTTTTATTAGATAACGGCCTTTCAATGTTAAAGGCAGTTAAGATAGCGACTCCTACTTTAGATAATACAATTATGAGACAAGAAGTATTACGGAGCAGTAAAGAATTAGAAGAAGGAGGTTCATTCGGAAAAGCCCTTGAGCAATCACCGATTTTTCCTTTGTTTATGACTAATTTATTGATTATGGGAGAAGAATCGAGCAAATTAACTGAATCTCTTTTTGAGGTAGCGGCAGCCTATGAACGCCAAACGGAAGAGACAGTAAGGACTATGACCACTCTTCTCGAGCCTTTAATAATTATAGTTGTGGGGTTAATAGTTGGTTTTATTGTTATTGCGATGTTGCTGCCAATATTTCAAATGGATTTGATGTCTTGATGGTTAATAGTCCAATCGATAAAAAACAATTAGCAACAGATAGATTAATTTTCCCCTTTTTTGTTTTTTGCCTGTTTTCTTTTGTTCTCTTATTTATAAGTATGGATAATTTAGCTATTGCTCAGAGTTGGCAGGAATTAAAAGGAGAGCATTTTAAAATATATTATGTTAACAATAGGCAATTTGCTAAAAAAACTCTGGATAAATGTGAAGAGTATTATGAAAAGATTGCAGATGATCTAGGTTATCCTCGTTATAAAAAATTTTGGTCTTGGTCGAAGCGGGTAAAAATTTATATTTATCCAGATTATGAATCTTACCTAGATTATATCAAAAAAAAAGGTTATGCCCATTGGGCTGAAGGCATAGCTAATTATAAAGATATGGAGATTATAAGTTACAGCAAAAACCGTAAATTTCTTGATGCTGTTTTACCTCATGAAATCACCCATTTGCTTTTTAGAGATTATGTAGGGCGAAGAAATATACCTTTATGGATAGATGAGGGGGTAGCACAATGGCAAGAAAAATATAAACGTAAATATGTAAAACAAAAAATGAAAGAACTGCTGCAATATCACAAGCCAATCCCGATAGAACGGCTGATGATGTTAAATCTTAATAAGATTGTTAATAAAAAGGTAATTGAACTTTTTTATGTGCAGTCGGTTTCTTTGATTGATTTTTTGGTTAAGACCTACGGTGCAGATAATTTTATATCTTTTTGCAGGCAGCTGCGTGATGGAAAAGATATCAATGAAGCATTAAAATTTTCTTATCCGATGTCTGTGCGCAGTGTTGAAGAGTTAGAGCTGAAATGGTTGAAAGATTTATGGGAGGAAAAATGAAAAATCGTAGAAGTTTTACACTTATTGAAATTCTTTTGGTAGTTGTAATAATTGGAACTTTAGCAGCAATGATAATGCCGAGGCTAGCTGGGCGTTCAGAACAAGCTAAAATCGCAGCAGCGCAAGCAGATATTAGTGCTAATTTAGCCACAGCCTTAGATTTGTATGAGTTAGATAACGGTACTTATCCCAGTTCTGAAGAAGGTTTGGCAGCTTTATTATCCAGGTCAAGTTCTGGCACTAACTGGAACGGCCCGTACTTAGAAAAAAAACCGGTTGACCCCTGGGGGAGGCCGTATCAGTATGAACATCCAGGTACTCATCGGCCGCATAGCTATGATCTATACTCATTAGGCAGAGATGGTGAGGAAAGCGAAGATGATATTACAAATTGGGAATAAAAAAAGTTTTACTTTTGTTGAGCTGATGGTAACTGTTGCTATTTTATCTTCGGGGCTAGTATTGTTATACGGTTCTTTTTTTACTTGTTTGAATGGATTTAGTTATTATCTAAACCGGCTCTATGTTCAGCAATGGTCAGCAGAAAAGATTTGGGAAGTTCAGGATGGATTAATCCGATCAAAACAGATAGCTAATTTACAACAGAAGGGTATTTTTCTGAAAAAAGGGAAGAAATTTTTCTGGGAAGCCAGGATTAAGCTAATTAATGCTACTCAGGATTTATATCTATACAGGTTAAACTTGAAAGTTTTCTGGCAAGAATCCGCAAAGCGAGTAAGTATGTCAGATGTCATATATATACAAAATTGATATTACTTAAATAGGGGTGGATACCCTTTCAGCCATTAATTATCTTATTTTTTCCAGAAAAAAAAGAAGTTTTACGCTTATTGAAATATTAACAGTGAGCGCTTTAGTAGCAGTAATTGCTTCAGCATTATTTTTTACCTTTAGTTCTGGTATGAAAATATGGGAAAAAGTAGCTAAGAAAACACCTTTAGAAGAATTGATCATTTTTTATGAAAAAGCCGAAAAAGATTTTAAAAATACCATTGAATCTTCGGTAATACCTTTTTTAGGAAAAAAAGGCCAGGTTAGTTTTTCTGCGCCGGTAGTTGTTTCTGGCAGCCAAGGGAAAAATGTTTTAACTGTTGGAAAAGTAAGTTATTATTTTGATGTTTTAAAAAATACTTTAGAAAGAGCCCAATCTGATTACAGCTCGATATACCAAAAAAAATCTCCAAGTTACAAGATAATTCTAAGTGATATTAAACGGCTAAATTTTGAATATTATTATTATGATCCCCAACGTAAGCAGTATAGCTGGAAACAAGACTGGATAAAAGAAGGAGAACAAGGAAAGATTCCGCAAGCAATAAGAATAAATATAGAACTTGAGAAAAAAATAGCTAACAATAAGATGGTAAAAACCATCTTTATTCCTATCGGTAAATGTTGTAATGAAAAATAGTCAAAAATCCTCAATATTAATTATCGCGCTTTGGGCTTTATCCGTGTTGACTGTTTTTGCTTTATATTTAGGTTTTACCACTAGACAAAAAATATTAGTAGCTAAAAGATTAAATGAAAGGCATAAGTTACCCTTTCTAGCAGAATCAGCAATAAAGCTAATGATCTCAGAGTTTCATCAAAATTCCAGTTTAAATGTAAATACTTTAGCTGATCCGTGGTTTAATAATGAGAATAAGTTTAGGGATAGGCCCATAGGGGAAGGTACTTATACGATTAGCTACAATACTTTTAGCGAAGAATTAGGACGGCTTAGGAAAGTCTATGGAGTTGTAGATGAAGAAAGAAAAATAAATATGAATAAGGCCAATCAAAGTATAATACGGAGATTGTTTCTGAGCTTAGGTTTTGATAAAATGGAAGCACAAAATTTAGCTGCAGCCATTGTAGATTGGCGCGACAAAGATAGTGAGCTGTCGATACCCTTAGGTAGTGCTGAAGACAGGTATTATAAAAATTTAGAAAGTCCCTATGAAGCTAAAGATTCAGACTTTGAAACTTTGGAGGAGTTATTTTTAGTAAGGTGGATGGATAAAGCAACATTTGATAAAATAAAAAATTTTATTACCGTATACGGAAACGGTAAAGTTAATATAAATACAGCTTCAAGCAAAGTATTGTTGTCTTTAGGTTTATACGAAAGTGTTGTTAAGAAAATATTAATATTTCGTAAAGGAGAAGATATGATAGAAGGGACAGCAGATGATAATTCTTTTAGTCAACCGCAAAATGCAGCAGCAACCCTAAGTCAATTAATTTCATTAAGCCCAAGTGAAGCAGCGAATTTAAATAATGTAATTTCAGCAACTGATGCGGTTACCAAGTCTTCCAATTTTACGATAATCAGTGAATCAAAAATAGGTAAAAACAGTAATCCTTATAAAATAATTTGTGTGTATCAGCCTTTTTTGCAACAAGCAGGAAAACGAAGTTTAAAAGAAAATTATAAAAGTAAATATGGCGAAATTAAATACTGGCGTGAGGAATAAGTTTTATTTGTTATGTATCACTCTATTATATTTTATAGTTCTTTGGGGAGGATTTATCAGTGGCTAAAATAGATAAAGGTATTGTTTGCATAAATTTCGATAAAGGTAAGCTAAAAATTGCTTATGCAAAAAGTTTACTTCATAAAGTAGAAATCACAAAACTGATTATTAAAGATATAAAGGGCCTTGCTGACGATGAAATTGCCGGGGTAATAAAAGAAATTTTTAAAGATATAGGGTTTAAAGGCAGTAAGGTTGTATACAGCGTACCGTCTTATTTCTTGATTAATAAGAATATTGAAATTCCTTCTCGTGATTCAGAAGAAATAAAGGAAATACTTAATTTACAAGCTGGGAGGTACACACCTTATTCCAGAGAAGAAATAATTATTGATTATACTGTAGTTGGCACTTATAAAGAGAATTACACAAAAATATTGTTAGTTATTATCCCCAGGAAGTTGGTGGAAAGATGTTTAAAAATATTAGCAGAATCAGGGTTAGGAATTGACAGGATAGTTATTGCCCCGGAAGGGATTGGGCATCTTTATCAACAACTTTCACGAAATAAAATTGAAGATAAACCAGTGGTTATTGTTAATATCAGCGATGAACACTCAGATTTTACTGTTTTACGAAAAAATAAAATATTATTTATAAGGAGTATCCCTTTTGGTATAGAATATTTTCTTGCTAAAAAAAAGGAGTTTGAAGTAAAATTTATAGAAGAGGTTAAAGAATCTATTAAATTTTATCAAAGTGAAGAGATTGATGAAGAGCCTCATCGCTTTATATTAACAGGAGCAGTTAAGGATTATCAGGATTTAAAAACTATCCTTGAAAATAATTTAACTCTACCGCTTGATGTAATACCTTATTATGATGTTTTGCCATTTACCGAAGAAGTCCGGCGTGAATATGAATTAGAAAGGAAAGTGTCTTTTTTAGATGTAATTAGTCCATCGTTGGTATTAGAGAAACTTTTGATTAATGTTTTGCCGGAGGAAACGAAACTAAAGAAAGGTTTTGAGGAAAGGGGCAAAGAGATTATAAAGACGGGTGCTTTGGTAATGGGAATTTTAATATTAGTTTGCAGCATCCTAATAGGAAAAGTTTATATGAAGGAATTTTATTTGCAAAAAATTAAAGACAAATATAAATCTGTTAACTCAGAAGCGGAGGATCTAATTAAAGATTTCTCTAAAATTAAAATTATAAAAGATTACTTATCAAAGCGCGGGCATTCTTTAGAGATGTTAAATGTATTATATGAGACCATCCCGGATAATATTTATCTAAATCACATAAGAGTTAGCGAGGATAATCAGTTTTCTATTGAAGGTACTTCTCAATCCATGTCAACAGTTTTTAATTTTGTTAAAGACATAGAGAAGTCAAAATATTTTAAAGATACAAAGACTGAATATACAACTAAAAGAAAAGAAGATGGTAAGGATTTAACAGATTTTAAAATTACAACTACTCTGGAAAATGAAAAATGAAAGATAATCTATTAAAAAATATAATAGTTTTTTTTGCTAATCTGAACAAGAAAGAAAAGGTTATTTTTTATTTTACTGCCTTTATTATTTTGGTTGCTGTCTTCAATGGTTTCATTATAGGCCCTACATTAAACAAGATGAGAAAATTAAATAAGGAAATCGAAAAAGAAAAAAGGATAGCAAAGAAAAGTTTGCATGTACTTGCTCAAAAAGATAAAATAAAAAAAGAGAAGAAACTGTATTCCTCTTATGTGGAGGAAGTAAGGTCTCAAGAAGAAGACACAGTTATTTTTTTGCAAAAGCTTGAGGATATCGCTAATAAATCTTCTGTATACTTAATTGATATAAAAGTATCTGATATTTCAGGAGAAGATATTTTTAAGAAATATACTGCTAGGTTAACTTGTGAGGCACAAATGGAGCAACTTATTAATTTTTTTTATGATGTAGAAAGTTCAAACCAGTTGCTTAAAATTGAACATTTTGATATCAGGCCTAAAAGCAGCGGTTCCAGTGTTGCAAGATCTACTGTTTATATTTCTAAGTCAATATTGTTAGGGGAGGAAATAAAATGAAAAAGATATTAGCTTTATTCATTACAGTATATTTTTCATTTAGCAATGTAGGGCCTGTATATTTGGCTGCAGGAACCACAGAGGTTAATAAGATTATAGATGAAGCTTTCGAGTTAAAAGAGTCTGGGGATACAGAAGGTGCAGTTAACCGTATCCAACGATGGTTAACAGTAAACAATACAGTTGATTCTTTTGTAACTGGCACAAAAAAAGATCAAAAAGATAATATATATACTGAAAGATTTCTAAAAATATTGATAGAATACCTAAAGGCTGATGAAATAGATTACTCGATACTTATTAAAAAGATAGCTACATTAGCTGAAGAAATAAAAGATAATTTTAATATAATAGCCAAGGATCTAAAAGATGGGTATATACCTAAACAGAATTATCCCTTGATAAAATCTATAAATAATAAAATATCTAGGGCCATGGTTTTACATAGTTTTTGTGTGGCACCGAAAAAATATCAGCGAGTGTATGAATCTACCCAAGAAGCATTATTTTTCTATTCTAGAGCCTGGAAGATGCTTGATGAGCTCACCAATGAAGCTAGGGAAGATAAAAATAAATTAATCGCAAAAGCAATGATTAATTTGAAAAAAGGGAATGAACTTTTAAGCCAATCTAGTTCCTTGATGAAATCTACGCTAGAACAAAGTAATTAATTTTAAAATTAATATTACATAAAATTGGGAAAATTCGGGTATACAATACTTAATTCCCGTTATTAACATCGTCCAACTCGGGGAGCCGGTTTTTTTTATATTCAGAAAACCCGTGCTTTCAGCACGGGTGTTTTTATGTCCCGGTACCTCAAAAGGTTACAGCGATAGCTTACCGCACCGTCATTGCGAAGGCTGCAAAGCAGCCTGAAGCCTGCCTGCCTGCCGGCAGGCAGGCAATCTCAATTCTATATATAATAACCAGTCAGTCTATCTCTTTATCTCTGTGGCGGCCTTATTTAATCGGCGCCACTTTATCGATAATTTGGACAGATTATAGAGATTTAGCAGTAATTTTTTTCTGCTATTATAACAGATTAAGGTGTTGCGTTAGTTGTTTGAACCTAAG
>CAZSDJ010000018.1:0-34355 GCA_964605645.1 uncultured Planctomycetia bacterium | reverse complement strand
TTTTTATTCAAGAGTTAAAATATCATTAAATTAAAAGCAATAAAATAATAGTAATCTATTAATATAATAATATCAATATAATGATAGTTTGTCAAGAAGAATTTAATGGTATTTAAGGGTTGATTTCTTCTTGATCCTGAGGCCAAAGGCCAAAGGATGTAAAATACCAAATATCAAAGGAGTTATATGTTAGCCACAAATATTAAAAAACTCAGAAAAAAACAGAATCTATCTCAGGAACAACTGGCTCAAAAAGCCAAAATTACCTACAGCACCTTAATCAAGATAGAATCAGGCCTAAACAAAAACCCAACCTTAGAGACACTGACAAAGCTTTCTAAGATTTTTAAGGTTAAGATAGATGAGTTGGTGAAGTGAATATATAAAAGCTTACAGATGCTTTCTAACAGTAAAGGAGCTCAAAAATAAATATGACTATAAATTTTAAAGAAAAAGCTAATTTTATTTGGAGTATTGCTGATTTATTGAGAGGAGATTACAAACAATCTGAATACGGCAAAGTAGTTTTGCCTCTTACGGTGTTGCGCCGTCTGGATTGTGTGCTTGAACCAACTAAAAAGAGAGTGTTGGAATACCTACCCAAGGTAAAAAAATTATCACCTGCAGCTGCCGAAGAAGTTTTGAAACGCCAAGCAAGGCTTTCTTTTTATAACAAAAGTAAATTTAATTTTCAAAAACTTATTGCAGATCCTAATGATATAAGCGCTAATCTTAAAAATTATATCAATGGTTTTTCAAAAAATGCACGAACTATTCTAGAACATTTTAATTTTAATACTCACATTGAACGTCTTGATAAAGCAAATCTTTTATATAAAGTGATTAAACGCTTTTCTGAAATTGATTTACATCCAAATAAAATACGTAATATTGAAATGGGTTATATCTTTGAGGAACTCATCCGTAAATTTGCCGATCTTTCCAACGAAACAGCCGGAGAACATTTTACCCCGCGGGAAGTAATTCGGCTTATGGTAAATATCCTTTTTTTAAACGACAAAGATATTTTAACTAAAAAAGGAATTGTTAAAACTTTATATGACCCAGCTTGCGGAACTGGCGGAATGCTTTCAATTGCAGAAGAATATTTACGTGAACTAAATCCTGATGCCGATTTAAGAGTCTTTGGACAAGAGCTTAATCCTGAATCGTATGCAATTTGTAATTCAGATATGCTTATTAAAGGGCAAAATACAAATAACATTAAATTTGGTAATTCTTTTACTCAGGATGGGCTAAAAAATGAAAAATTTGATTATATGCTCAGCAATCCGCCTTTTGGTGTGGAATGGAAAAAAGTTGAATCTGAGATAAAAAAAGAACATGAAAAGCAAGGTTTTACCGGTCGTTTTGGAGCAGGTTTACCGCGTATTAGCGACGGATCTTTTTTGTTTTTGCAGCATATGATTTCTAAAATGCGTCCTGAAAATGGAGGAGCTCGGCTAGGTATAGTTTTTAATGGCTCCCCGCTGTTTTCTGGTGGTGCCGGAAGCGGTGAAAGTGAAATTCGTAAGTGGATTATTGAAAACGATATGCTAGAAGCTATTATTGCTTTGCCTAATCAGCTTTTTTACAATACTGGTATTTCAACATATATTTGGATTGTTACTAATCGCAAAGAAAAGGAAAGAAAAGGAAAAGTCCAACTAATTAATGCCGTGGAGTTTTTTCAAAAGATGTCTCGCAGCCTTGGGAATAAACGTAATGAGATTGATGACAACCACATAAATGAGATTACTAAAATCTATGGAGAATTTAAAAAAGGTGAATATTGCAAATTTTTTGATAATAATTATTTTGGTTATACGCGAGTAACTGTTGAAAGGCCTTTGCGCCTTAATTTTCAAACAACCAAGGAACGGATAGCGCGCTTAGATGACCAAACGGCTTTTAAGAATCTTGCTAAATCAAAGAAAAAGGGTAATAAGGGCATAAGAGAGGTTGAAGAAGGAGAAAAATATCAGCAGTTAATTAAAGATGTTTTATTTTCGATGAATTCAAGCAAGTTATATAAAAATCGAGAAACTTTTATAAAGAACCTTAAAGCTGCTTTTGCAGAAAAAAGCGATATGGTTAAAGCTTCAACAATAAAGATGATAGTTAAAGCCTTATCTGAACGTGACGAAACAGCGGATATCTGCCTTGACTCAAAAGGCAATTCCGAAGCTGATACAGAGCTCAGGGATTATGAGAATGTGTCTTTACGGGACGATGTTGAAGAATACTTTAAACGTGAAGTATTACCCCATGTACCGGATGCATGGATGGATAGAAGTAAAGATAAGGTTGGCTATGAAATTAATTTCACCAAAGAATTTTATAAGTATAAACCGCTCAGATCTCTTGAGGAAATCCGCAACGACATCCTTGCTTTGGAAAAAGAGACTGAAGGGTTGATGAATAAAATTCTGAAATTATAAATTAAGTTACTATTGATATGAATAAAATATTAGAGCATCATAAATTAGTTTTACCTAAGGCAGAAATCAATAGTTTGTCTGCCCGAAATAAAAAACGACTGTTAATGCTAACAAGCATGATACGGGATATGGATTTATACCGGAAAATGCTTGTTTATAGTGGAAAGCAAAAAACAGGTTGCGAGAAACTTGACAAGGCAATACTTGTCACGTTGGTGTTTTCAACTTCCAAAATGCTTATAAGCAAAATTTATGAAATTTGGCAGTTTTTAAAATGCGAAAAGATATCAGAAGAAAAAACATGTTTTTCTTCTGGTCTTTTATATTACTGGGATGAAATTGAAACTTTCTTTTCTATAGTGAAAAATGAAGAGCTATTTTGTTTTATCCGTAATAAGTTTGGTTTTCATTTTGATTATTATCAGGAGATTGAAAAATATATTGAAAAAGCTATGGACGAGGTTGGTGATCTTGAGTTTTGGATGGGAAACGACAGTTCAGGGAATGATATTTTTTCCTCTTCTAATACCATTATGTTGATTGTTTTGCGGAATAAAATGATTGAACTTGGCTTTATCGGCGATAAAGAAGAGTTAATCGACCAGTTACAAAAGTTGCCAATTACGATTTCATATAATGTTAATGAATTTTGTAAAGGTTATCTTACAGAAATCATTTTAAAAGGTAAGAATTTTATACAAAAATCATCCAATAAGATAAGTGTCCCTCTATTGTCGGAAGTGGAGCTACCATTGATTATCAAGAACGATTTAGGTAAAGAAGCGTAAACCACATGAAACGATATCCAAAATACAAAAATTCCGGTATCGAGTGGATTGGTGAAATTCCAGAACATTGGGAAACTATTCGTACCAGATTTGTTTTTAATGTAATTTCTGGAAATGGATTTCCTGAAGACCTGCAGGGTCGAAGTCGTGGCGATTATCCCTTCTATAAATGCAGTGATATTAATACAGATGGGATATTTGCAGAACATGCCAATAATTATGTTGACAATGCTGATGTGCAAGATAATAAATGGTCAATTGTCCCTAAACAATCGGTTATTTTTGCAAAAATTGGCGAAGCCTTAAAAAAAAATCATCGCAAAATTAATTCAAGCGATTGTCTTGTTGATAATAATATGATGGCTGTTGCTCTTAAAAATTCATCAGATAATGTTATGTATTACTATTTTTTGATGTGTTTGATAAATATGGAATGGTTTGTTAAGCCCGGAGCAGTCCCATCTGTTGATGTTAGCAAATTCCGCTCACTTTTTATACCGTGTATAAAAAGTGACGAGCAATCCCAAATAGAAAATTTTATAAATAGCAAGATTTTCCAAATCAATGATCTTATTGCTAAAAAAGAACGTATGATCGGACTTCTCAAGGAGGAGCGAACAGCAATTATCAATCAAGCCGTTACCAAAGGGCTTAACCCCAATGCGAAAATGAAAGATTCCGGTATCGAATGGCTTGGCAAAATCCCGGCGCATTGGAAAATAAGAAGATTGAAATTTGTGACTACGATAAACCCCCAAAGACCAGATAAAATATCTGAAAGCGTACAGGTTGTTTTTATTGCAATGGAATCAATGAATAATGATGGAACTTTTGATAATTCAGTCGTTCGGCCCTATGCTGAAGTTAAGACTGGCTTTACATACTTTGCTGAGAATGATGTGATATTCGCAAAAATAACACCATGTTTTGAGAATAGCAAAGGGGCTTTATTGTCTAATTTAGGGTCTGAAATAGGATTTGGTTCGACAGAATTTCATGTTTTACGTGCTGTAAAAAATAAGACAATATCTGAATATCTGTATCTTTTAACAACTTCGGGTATCTTTCGTAAACTCGGCGAAGCATTTATGCAAGGGGTTGCGGGCCAAAAAAGAGTCACAAATAATTTTGTGGAGAATTTTACCATTGGAATTCCTTCTATTGATGAACAAAAATCTATTTCAAGATATTTAGATAAAAAATGTGGTCAAATGGATAATCAAATAAATCGTGAAGAAAGATCAATTGAATTACTCAAAGAATACCGTACTGCTTTGATTTCAGAAGTGGTAACTGGAAAAATTGATGTGGGGGAGAAGGCGTGAGCATAACTAACGAAAGAGCATTTGAAGAATTGATTGAAAATAGTTTAATTACAGGTGGTGGCTATGTAAAAGGTAGTCCAAACCAATTTGATCGCAATCTTGCTATGGATACCTCTGTGCTTTTTCGATTTATTAAAAACACTCAAAAAGATATTTGGGAAGAATTAGTTAGTATTCATGGAACAGAGGTTGAGAAAAAATTTCTATATCGCCTTAATCAAGAACTTGATACAAGGGGGATGTTAGATTGCTTAAGAAATGGAGTTATTGATTACGGTAAAAAATTCAAGCTAGCATATTTTCAACCGGTTAGTAGCCTTAATCCGGAAACCCAAAAATTATATGCAAAAAACATACTCACGGTAACTCGTCAGGTTCATTACAGCACCAAAGACGAAAGTTCAGTTGATATGATTTTAAGCCTTAACGGCCTTCCTGTAGCAACGATTGAACTAAAAAATCCCTTCACCGGCCAAAATGTGGATAATGCTAAACGGCAATATAAATATGATAGAAATGCTAAAGAGCTTTTATTCCAGTTTAAAAAACGTGCGCTTGTGCATTTTGCAGTAGATACAGATGTTGTTTATATGACAACTAGGGTTCAAGGTAGTAAGACTCAATATTTACCTTTTAACAAAGGTGTCAATAAGGGAGCCGGCAATCCAGCTGTAGACGGCAAACATAAAACTCATTATTTATGGGAAAATGTTTTTGAAAAATCAAGTTGGATGGATATTCTTAGCAGTTTTATCCATCTACAAACTGAAGAATATTTAATAGAAGGAAAACGAATTAAAAAAGAAAAAATGATTTTCCCACGTTACCACCAACTTGATTCTGTAAGAAAGATTACCAACAACACTTTAATCAGCGGTGTTGGTAAAAATTATCTAATTCAACATAGTGCAGGAAGTGGCAAAAGTAATTCAATTGCCTGGCTTGCTTATCGGTTGGCAAGTATTTATGATAAAACTGATAACAGGATTTTCGACTCAGTAATTGTTGTTACAGACCGGCTTGTTTTAGATCAGCAACTACAAGATACAATTTATCAATTTGAACACAAAAGAGGTGTTGTTGAAAAAATAAATAAAAACTCTCAGCAATTAGCAGATGCACTAACAAGCGGAACAAACATAATTGTAACTACTTTACAAAAATTTCCTTTTGTGTTGGATAAAATTAAGGAATTACCAAAACGTAATTATGCGGTTATTGTTGACGAAGCGCATAGCTCACAAGGTGGCGAAATGGCCGGGGATCTAAAAAAAGTATTGATGATTCGCGATGAGGGAGATGTTGAAGATGGGCTTAGAGAGATGATGAAAGCGCGTGGCCCTCAGCCTAATATTAATTTCATTGCTTTTACGGCAACTCCGAAAGCAAAGACCCTTGAAGCATTCGGGCAAAAAGGTAAAGATGGAAAGCCGGAACCATTTCATCTTTATTCTATGAGACAAGCTATAGAAGAAGGTTTTATCCTCGATGTGCTTCAAAATTATATATCATACAAAACATATTTCCAACTTTCCAAAAAAATTGAGGATGATCCCGATGTAAATAAAAAGAAGGCGGCACGGGCCATCGCCCGTTTTTTAACTCTACATCCTCATAATCTTGCCCAAAAAACAGAAGTTATTATTGAACATTTTAGGCAAGTGACAATGAAAAAGATTGGCGGTAAAGCAAAAGCAATGGTAGTTACAGCTTCGCGAGAACACGTAGTTAGGTATAAACATGAATTTGACCGATATCTGGAAGAAAAAGGTTATACTGACATTAAAGCTTTAGTAGCATTCTCCGGCAAGGTATTGCTTGATGGTATCCCACCGGAATACACAGAAGAAGGAATGAATACGTATATTGACGCAAGGGGTAACATGAAACATATAAAAGCAAAAGAATTGCCTGAGAAGTTTAGCACATCAGGATATCAGCTCTTACTTGTTGCGGAAAAGTATCAAACCGGATTCGATCAGCCATTATTACACACTATGTATGTGGACAAAAGATTGGATGGTGTAAAGGCAGTTCAAACCTTGAGCCGGTTGAACAGAACACATCCGGGCAAAGAAGATACTTTTGTTCTTGATTTTGTAAATAACAGGGAAGACATTCTTAATGCTTTTCAACCTTATTATGAAGAAACTTCTCTCATAGATACAACAGACCCCAATAAGTTATATGATTTAAAAACGAAAATTGATACTTTTAGGATTGTTGATTACATTGAAGTTAATGCCTTTTGCGATATTTTCTTTAAGAACAAGAAACTTCACAACAAAACGGAACATGCGCATTTAAACGCGTTAGCCGATAAGGCTGTTGAAAGATATAAAGATATCGAAAAAGATGAATACAAAGAAGATTTTGCTAATACGTGTAGAGTATTTGTTCGACTATATGCCTTTTTAGCACAAATAATGCCGTTTAGTGACATAGAGCTTGAAAAGTTTTATGCCTATATCCGTTTTATGCTTAAAAAAATACCCAAAAGAACAAATGAGGGCCGTTTTACATTGGATGATGAACTAGCTTTAGAGTATTATCGATTGCAGAAGATTGCCCAGGGTAAGATTGAATTACAAAAAGGCGCAGAGTCTGGGCTTAAACCGATTAATGAGGCCGGAACAAAAAAAGATAAAGAGGAGTATGCGCAATTATCAGAAATTGTACAAATTCTAAATGATAGGTTTGGAACCGATTTCACTGAAGCCGATAAACTATTTTTTGACCAAATAGAAGAAGAATTAATTTCAAATGAGAAACTTGAAACACAGGCTAAAACAAACACCATAGAAAACTTTAAATTTGGTTTTGAAGACGTGTTTATTGCAAAATTGATAGATCGTATGGACCAGAATGAAGATATTTTTAATAAAATTATGGAAGATAAGGCATTTTCGTCAGTGGTTAAAGATTACCTTATTAAAAAAGTTTACAAGAGGCTTAACGCACAAAAAGTAAATATATCTCATGGAACAAATAAAAAACAAGATGTTTTATTTCTAAATGATTTAATCCCAGACGATGAAATAAAAAAAGACAAAAAATATACTGAATATTTACCGGTTCTTTCATTGCAGGCTGCTGCAACAGTATTTAGTAACGAACAGGCGTATCCGGATATTATCGGCTGGAAAAAAATAGACAATAAAAATAAATTCAATAAAGATTACTTTATCGCTAAAGTTGTAGGAAAATCTATGGAACCAACTATTCCTAATAATAGTTTTTGCTTATTTTGCTTAGAACGTGGCGGCTCAAGGAATGGCAAAGTTGTTCTTGCGCAGTCTAGGAAAGTCACCGACCCAGAAACACAACAAAAATTTACTATAAAGCGCTATCATAGCGAAAAAGAATATTTTGATGATGAAACATGGAAACACAAAAAAATCACTCTTTCACCGGACAATAAAAAATTTGATGATATTGTGCTTGAAAATGTGAATGAAGAAGATTTTAAAGTTATTGCAGAGATAGCTGCTGTACTCCAAAGTGAATAGCTATGAATATAAATAAGGAAAAGAAATTAAAGATTTTCATAAGTTCACCGATTAAAGGTTTAGAAGAAGAAAGGGCAGCCTTAATTAAAGCTCTAGAGGAAAAATACAAACCTGAAGCTATGGAGCTTTGGGTTTCATCCCCAGAACACCCCAAAAATATCTGCCTTGAAAGAGTCCGGAATTCAGACGCGGTTATTTTAATTTCAGGACCGTATTATGGCAGCATCGATTCTATTACCGGTGATTCCTATACTGAACTCGAATATGATGAAGCAGATGCTTACAGGATAAATGTTTTTCATTTTTATAAGGTAAAAAGTAAGGGGGTAGCGTTTGCTTCAGAAGAAAAAAATGAAGAAAGACGTAAGAAGCATCAAGCTTTCTTTAATAAAATATGGCAGTCTAAGTTCAGTGGCCCAGGTTTTGAAAGTACAGATGAGCTAGTAGCACAAGCCCTGGCTGCTTTAGAAGAGCACGTCAAGCAGAAACGCGAAAAACTACATCCATTTGTACAGGCCGATATTTACTACAAGGATTTTCTTAAAAAGGGACATTTTAGACATGATTATGAGCTTGTCGGAAGAGATAAAACTCTAAATGACTTAAATGAATTTATACAGTCTGATAAAAGGGTTTTTGTTCTCTTTGGAAGAGGGGGCTTAGGAAAAAGCAAAATATTGTATGAATTTGCAAATCGATTGAAGGACAATAAGAAATCCAAATGGAATCAAGTTTCATTCTTAAGGGAAACCTTTGACATAAATGAGGCTACCTTAAAAGAGTGGCCAACTGGTAATTCCATTATTGTTTTAGATGATGCCCACAGATATGATGATTTAGAAACCCTTATTTCTATTTTCAAAGGAAATCCCGCAGCAGATAAAATTAAACTCATATTTTCTGCCAGACCTTTAGGGAAAGATAAAATAAACTACGCACTTTCTAGAAATATTGCCTATGACAATGTTATTACAAGTGATCTGGAGGATCTTGATGAAAAGGATATTAAGATCTTAGCGCATAACATATTAAATACCAAAGATCGAAGAACAATAGAAATTGTTACTAGCATGACAAAAGATTGCCCTTTGGCAACAATTGTTGCGTGTAACCTTATTAATGAGAATTATTTTGACCCCAACACTATTACACATAAAGACGATTTCCAAAGAATTATCTTTGATAGGTTTTTAGAGGATTTTAAAGGTAAAGATTATAATGATACAACAACCCAAAGAATATTAGATTATATATCTATTTTATCACCAGTAATGCCTTCAGACATTAATTTCAGAGAAAAACTAAATAAAATATTGAATCTACCTGTTTCAGACATTGTTAAAAGAATAGACGCTTTAGAGAAGAAAGGCTTGCTATCTCGAAAGGGGCGCTTTGTACGAATAGCGCCAGATTTGTTAAGCGACCATATTTTGTATAAAGCTTGCGTTAGCAAGGATGGTAACCCTACAGGTTTTGTTGATGAAGTTTTTAGCCATTTCCAAGACGATTATATGAAGCATATTTTATTTAATGCTTCAGAAGTTGAGTGGAGGGCAAATCTTGCAGATAAGGAGGTAAATTTACTAGATGATATATGGAAAAAAATAAAAGATGATTTTTTAAAAGGGACAATTCCAGCACGCATTAAAATAATAGATGAAATTGAAAAAGCAGCAGTTTTTCAACCTTTACACGCTCTCGAAATTATAGATTTTGCTATAAATAAACCAGCTATTGATAAACCTGCCGAAGACGAGCTCATGAGGTTAGCCAAATGGTCAAACGATAATGTATTAGAAAAATTACCGAGATTATTAAGGCAAATCGCTTATAACATTAATTATTTTGAGCAGAGCTGTGATCTTCTTTGGGGCTTGGGAAAAACAGAAGAAAGGGAATTAAACCCATATCCAGAATCTGCTCTTAGAATACTTTTAGATTTAGCAGAATATGGCACAAGAAAGCAAAAAGCTTATAATGTGAAAATGCTCGCATCTATCAAGAAATGGCTTTCACAAGAAGATGCATATACCCATCGCTATTCCCCGTTAGATATTCTTATAAAATTATTAGCAAAGGAAGGGAAGGATACAGAATTTAGAAAAGGTGCATTCGTAATGGGCAGTTTTGCGTTAAATTTTGATGTCATCGATGATTTGCGGTCAGAAGCATTAACGATTCTAAAGCAGCATTTACAACCAGATAAGCCAAAACATATTATTGCTAAGGCGTTAGATCTGCTAACACATGCGCTTAGTTACCCTCCAGGATTATTTGGTAGGCAGTCATCCGAAAAAGAAAAAAAGTATTTGCAAAAAGAACAGATCAAAATATTACATATTATAAAAGAGGTAATTCCGCATCTTAAAAGTGGCGCATTAAAAACTGTAATCAAGAAGGATCTTATATGGTATCAATTGCATGGAAGGAGCGAGGAGCTAAAAGAAAAGGTAAAAGATGTAATTGATACTATTAATGAAACAGAAACATTCAGGATATACAGGGCCCTAGTGGGAAACTATAGAGAGTTCCTTGAACATGATCACAACTGGGAGAAACACAGCCAATTAGTAGATACTGAAACAAAAGAGGTTGCTAATATTGTTTTGCAAAAATATAACAGCGCAACAGATATTTTCAATACGTTGAATGAATATCTAATAGATATATCCGAATACAATCTTTCTACAAATCCTTCTTTTCTTTTGTCTCAAATAGCCAAAGAGAATTCAGATATAGCCCTTAACCTTTGTAGATTAATCGTTGAAAATCCAGATTCAGAGTTAACAAAAAGTTTTTCTTCTTTAATATGGCCATTGAGAATAAAGGAAGATTGCAGGGAAAATATAAACGCAACAATGGATATTGCCATTGAGCGTCAAGACCAATGGACATGCCTAAATATCGCACACTTTTATTCATATGGTACAAATGGATACACAGATTATGATTACGAGAATATAAAAAAATTATTAAAGATCAGGAACGCAAATATCACAAAGACATTAATTCATGGAATGGCTAAGATTGGCCAGAAAGATTGTGCCAAAGCTTTTGAACTAGCCATGCTGGTAGATTTAGAACAATTCCCAGAACTTTCCGATGATTTCTGCTCTATATTCGATAGTACTTATGGGGCAAAATTAGACAATTTAGATGACAGTAATATAAACGCTATTTTAGAGAAATTATTACCAATAAATATTTTTGAGAGACAACACTATCATGCAGATAAATTATTCGAGTATTTTACACAACGTGGGAAATATCTAGATTCAATTGTAGATTTTTTCATCAAACGGTTAGAATATGCTCAGAAAAAGGATAATAAATACCAGCCACTGCCATACTTAGATTTCGATTATGCTTTTAAGAATGTATCAAAGGCGGCTGATTTTAAAAAACATATAAATAAGGTTTTGGAGTTAGCGCTGAGCGATGATGACAAGGGCGAAAACTATTTCTGGTTACCGAAATTGTTTAAAGCCATTTCTGATAATTATTCAACAGTATCGTTGGATATCTTGGTTGAGTGGGTTGAAAGTTCAGATCAGAAAAAGATACAGATTGTTGCGAGACTATTAAGGGAGGCACCAACAAGTTTTCTTTACGATAATTTAGGTTTTGTAGTTAAACTTTTAGAAGCGGCTAATAACATATCGCAGGAATGTTATAGAAATGTAAGTTCAAATATGTTTAGCCTGGTATATGCGGGGGGGATGACAAGGACTGTGGGTCAGCCTTCACATAAACATGTTCACATGAAAGAGAAAGTATCAGAATTATTAAAAAACATCGATAAATCTTCAGTGGCTTACAGATTTTATTCTGACATTTTAGAACATGCGAAAAAAGAATTAGAAAATGAAATAATATCAGATGCAGAAATAGATGAATAACATAATTACATTGTTAGATAAATACGGAGATTCAATAAAGGTAATCAGACCAAAGCTTGAGTTGTCTTCGGAAGAACGTCTGGATCAAGTTTTAAAATTGACAATGTCTATGAAGCACCGCATAGAATTGATTCAACATCTCTTTGAAAATATCCAAAGTTTTAACTGGGAAAAACTATATAACTTTGATTTCTTAAAGGATAAAGAGGGGAAGCTTAAGCAGGAATTAAATGATGTAACTGTTACTTTTTGTAATGAAAAGCTTATGGGTAATTATTTAGTTCTATTTCTTACTTCTTTAATTACTCTATATACAGGACTTGTTGATTCATTGGCATTATTGTTAGATAATTCTTTTTTGTTAAATCTTGAATATGTTTCTATTGATAGAGTGCAGAAGAAAATAGGGATCACCGCTCTACAAAATAAAATTAAAGAGATGATTTTAGAAGACAATGATTACAGGGCTTTAAAGATAATTCGAAAAGAACTGATACATTTCAATTTATCCAATGTGATAGTATATTCTGATGTCAAAACTGAACCGGGGCCTGGTGTTAGATATACAGGTGTGCCTATGATTCACCAGGATTTATTAAAAGGCATAGATGCAGGTCAACGAAGAGTTCCAACATACACCAGTTTTGTGCATAAAAAAATCACACAAATTTTAGAAGATATTTTAACTACAACAATGACATTATAGGTAATATAATTTCCAGACGTTTTCGGCAAGCTACTAGGAATCAAGCAGATAGAAAACAAATATAGCATAATTGCAGTTTTGTTTTATAATTATTGGAATGTTGATAATTTATCAAAAACGTTTTGCAGTTCACAGTCAAGGAATACAGATATGGGTTCTGAGAGGATAATATTTAACTATGATTAAAAGGGGGTTGTAATGAAAGTTAGAGAAATTTTAGATGAGATAAAAAATCTAGATTTAGTTATGCCGGAGTTCCAAAGAGAGTATATATGGACCAAAGAGCAGGCTAAACAAATTTTTGTTTCCCTTTTTAAAGAATACCCAACAGGAAGTCTTCTTTTTTGGAAAACCTCTCATCCTCCCGAACTCAAAAATATAGACCATAAATTAAATAAGATTGGAACAGTAAAAATAATTTTGGATGGACAACAGCGTCTAACAACTTTATATCTGCTCATGAGAAACCAAATTCCTCCTTTTTATCAAAAGCATGAGGTTAAGGATGACCCCAGAAATCTTTGCTTTAATTTGCAAGAAGGTATTTTTCATTATTACAAACCAAGCATTATGAAGAATAATCCGGTTTGGGCTTTAGTAACAGATTGCTTTGACCGTACAAAAGATATAAATATTTTTAAAATAGCTGAGGAGCTTTATGAGAGTAAGGACGAACAATTTAAAAAAGCAAATGAATTTGCTAAAAATCTAAATAAATTGAAAAATATTTCTGAGAGAGATTTTCCCATACAAACTGTTCCGGATTCTGCGAAAGTTAATGAAGCGATTGATGTATTTGATAGAGTAAACAGTTTGGGTACAAAACTATCTGATTCAGAGCTTGCCCTTGCTCATATTTGTGGAGATTGGCCTGATGCTCGCCGTATTATGAAAAAGAAAATAGCTGAATTAGCAAAAAATAATTTTGATTTTGATTTAACATTTTTAGTTCGTTGTTTAACAGGAGTTGTTACAGAAAGCGGTTTATTTAAGGCAATCCATGAAAGTCCGCAAAACGAACTTAAAGAGGGGTGGAAGAAGGTTTCCAAAATACTAGATTATTTGGTGGATGATATTCTTCCAACCCACGCTTATATTCATTCAGCGGATGATTTAAATACTACAAATGTGCTGGTTCCTGTAGTTGTATATTTGTCAAAAAATAAATGTCGTTTTGAAAATCAAAAAATAATGAAACATTTCATCCATTGGATTTATGCAGCTCACACCTGGAGGAGGTATACCAGCCAAACAGATCAAAGAATAGATCATGATATTTCAATTGTTATCAAGAATGAAAATCCTTGCAGAGATTTAATAGATGTCATCATTGACCAGAGAGGTCGCATTGAAGTTAAGGCAAGTGATTTAGAGGGGCGTAATCAACAACATCCACTTTATCGTATGACCTATATCCTTGCGAAGGCAAATCGAGCAATTGATTGGTTTAATGGACGATCTCTTTGTCCTGCAACTGGGAGATATCATAAAATACAAAGCCACCATATCTTCCCAAAATCACTATTGTATAGAAAGAAATATTCAGATGAAAGCCATTTACACAAAAAAATAGTGAATGAAATTGCTAATCGGGCTTTTTTGACAAGTGTTTCAAATATTGAAATTTCAAACAAAGTTCCAGCTGATTATTTAAAGAATATTAAGAAGAGGTATCCGGATGCACTTGAAAAGCAATTTGTTCCAGACAACCCAGGCTTTTGGGATCTTGATTATTATGAAAAGTTTCTGGCAAAACGAAGAACTCTTATTGCAAATGCTATAAATAAATACATGAAAGAACTTTTAAAAGATTTACCCGAAAAACAAGAAAAAACATTAGACGACTACCTGGCCCATGGTGAAAACGCAACAGTAGAATATAAGGCCACCCTAAGATGGGATATTATGAAAAATAACGTTAATAAGGCATTGCAAAAGGTCATAGCAAAAAGCATTGCAGGGTTTTTAAATGCAGAAGGTGGGGTTCTTTTAGTTGGTGTTTTAGATGATGGTTCAATCCACGGCCTTAGTGATGATATGAAAACACTTAGACGTAGTGATAAAGATGGCTTTAAACAAGCGTTAGTTCAAACAATTAAAAAGTATTTAGGAGTTGAGTATTCTAAATACGTACACATTAAGATTGTCGAAAAAGACGGAAAAGATGTATGCGTGATTGAGGTAGAGAAGGGGCCAGAACCAGTGTTTCTTGATGGGGAACAAGAAAAAGAATTCTATATAAGAGCAGAAAACACAACAATACCATTAGATATGGAAAAAGCCTATAAATATATCGGGCTACACTGGGAAAATTAGAAATTTCGAGAAAGAATCAATTCCCTTTTCTTGGAGAGGGTTACTAGACGTTCAGACATGCTATCAGGAATTAAGCAGATAGAAAACGAATATAGAATGACTGCAGTTTTGTTTTATAATTATTTAGAGTTAACAATTTGTCAAAAGCATCTCGCAATCTAGCAGTTCAAAAGAAAAAATAATGGATGCAAGAATGAAACCTATAAAATACGCTCCTGCACATTCTGATTATCTTGTCCATTGGACAGGGAAAGATATTTTAAAGGGAGAAAGCCCAAATGAAAAGTCATATTCTAATGAAATTGTACAAGCATTTCTGAAGCGTCTAAAAAACATACTTTGTTATGGTCTTTGGATGACTAAACATAAGGGAGATGATTTTATTGTTGTAAACCAGATAAAGGTTAAGAAACCTTTGGTTTCAAGAGTATGTTTTACCGAATTAAAAATCTCTGACTCTATGATACATTCAATAAATTTTGGAGCAATGGGAATTGGCTTTAAGAGATTGTTTGTTGTCAATCGAATGGGGTCGCCAGTTTATTATATTCCTGAATGTGGGCAAGTAGGAATCCATCCATTTTTTCCACCTTTTGGACAGTGGTATGATGAAAACAACATTGATGAGAAATTTGCATTTTTCAAAAACATGAGTTCTCAAAGAAATGACCAGGGATATATAGCTTATGACTTATATGAAGAATCTGAATGGCGAATTATTTGTTCAGATTTCTTGCTGGGGGAAATGCCAAAAAGTAAAAGAAAGTATTTCATAAAGAGAGAGTCAGTAAGTGATAGTGGCATACTTAATGATATTAAAAATGCAACTATTAAGCCGGATTATTTTGTGCCGGTTGATCAATGGTTAGCTTTAATTATATATCCAAACCTTCAGGTGAAAAATGCATCCTTTCAAGATGCAGAAATTCGAAGGTTATTGAATAATTTAAAAAGTGAAAAATTTGATTGTTTTACGGAAGGGGCACCGATAACTGAAAGACGTAATTTTCCAATGGAAATAGATATTGGTGCTGTTGCTCATTTTTAAAACAAAACACATTTCAAAGAAAAAGGGGAAAGAGAAAGGGGCAGCGACCTTTTTGCTAAAAATTAAGTATTGCGTTACTAAATTTAATAGATATAAAATATGAAAAAAAATAATCGTACAAAAAATATAACTTCTCAAAGACCGCAAAAACAAGTTTGGAGATATCTGCGTACCTTTTTGGATGAGCCGACAACGATTAGACGCATAAAAAAGGGGATAGCTGTCCCCTTTAATTATAATTCATAAACATAAAATAAATTAATAATTGTGAATTAAGCAGGAGCATAAAAGAGGAGACATAGCATGACAAAATATGAACAGATACAAAAATTATTTAAGGAAATGGGAAAAAGGGAAAGCCAATACAAAAAGAACTCTATCGTGTGTATAGAAAGGTTTTGCAAAGAGTTTGCAATATATCTAGAAAGCGATATTAAAAACATAAGACCATTTCCTTCATCAAAAAAAAGTGAAATAAATTGTAATAAAAGATTCTCTCCTTTTAAAGCTTGTGAGTACAGTAAAGATTTATTTTGTTATCAATTTGGAGTTATGATTAAAATTGACCAGTATACATCAATAACTATTTCTCCAATTTTTATTGAAAGGTCAACAAATGGTATTAGGCTAGCAATACATGATTTTACCAGTAAATATTTTAAGATGGATAGTATCTCAAGAAAAAGTTTTTTGCCAACATTTGAATATATTGTTGAATTGATAGAAGATAGATTAAAAGGGAATGCTGATAAAAAAACAATTGGTTTTTATCCGAATAAATAGATTTTTTGTTCTAGTTTAGGCACTTTAAGAAATGCTCTAAATTCCGGAGATAGAACACTTAACCGTGATAAAGTCTTTTATATCCAGGGAGGGCAAATTTGAGTAAACCGGCTTTAGTCGGCATAGTTCCCAGAAAGAATCTTTGGCCGGTAATTGAAAGCCAAAGGTGGTATCATATTCCGGTTAAATCTGCTCCTCTTAATGCATTAGATGCTGAGTATTTAGCTTTTTATTTTCCGGCTGCCTTTGGTAAGGACTTACAACATCAAGTAATTTATTATGCACCGGTTTTAAGGGTAGATACTGTAAAAAGAATTCATCTTTTTCCAGCTCAATTCAGGCATCCCAGAAGAGATAAAGATTATTATCAGTTTCACCTGGGTACAATTAAAGAATTGCCTCATTCTATCCCCAGCAAAAAACTGAGAAGAATCGTCCATATTCCTACCAGTTTAGAAAAACTGCTCAATGCCGAAGAAATCAATGACTTATGGAATACAAGCCCTTTAGAAGAGAAAATGCATTGGGAATTAAAAGAACGCAAAATCGAGGCTGAAAGGCAATTTTACGTTAAAGTTGGCACTCAATACTATTGCCTAGATTTCTGTATTTTTTGCCAAAAAGCAAATATTGATTTAGAGTGTGACGGCGAAAAATTTCATACTTTGCCGGACGCTCTTACCAGAGACCGTCTTCGCAACAATCGCTTAACTAGCTTTGGCTGGCATGTTTTACGGTTTTCCGGCAAAGAAGTCTATCGAAACCTAAAAACTTGCTTAACTACTGTAAAAAAAACTATACATACTTTAGATGGGTTGAAAAATTAAACCGAATGGTACCCTAAACTTGAAAGGTGTGCTATAAAAATTAAGAATTTTAACCAAAAAGCTTTTCAATCCTACCTTACCCTACATATTGTATATTTTATTGACAAAGACCTCAATATATGGTATAAGGACTTATTATCATTTCCGCAGTGAGAACAGCTAAGAGATATTATTTTAATCAGAAAATAGGATGTATCGTAAGGTTGTAGCATTGGCGTTCATTTGACCGGATAATAAAAGGAAAATAAAAAGAAAAGGGAGGTTCATATGGCTGAAAGTAGAGGACACAAGCAAGGTAAGGGTAGAGCTACACGAAAAGAGATTCCTATTTCTGGAAATAGACGTTTGGACGCAATAAGAGGGCACCATGCGATTGAAGTTGAAAGAGGTGGTACCCCTCAAAAAATGGGTCAGGCACTATCTCGATTAAGGACTCAAAGGAACAAGAACAAAATTTTAAGAGTACCTCAAAATGATATGAATATGGCAATACAACAGACACGAAAGAAAAATATGAATGTAACTGTCACTAATTTAGCAAAAAACAAGAGAAAGAAGTCTTGCTAAAAAATTGTTTAGAGGGGGAGGGATCAGGACAAGACAATAATTAGACGTGTTCTAAATTAATTATATGGCAATCTTCGACTTATTTTCAAAGAGACAAAAAAAATTAAGGGGAGAGTTTCCAGATGTTTATGTATATGAGGAAATACCGATTAAACTTCGGGTTCAAATTATACATATTATTGGGGATGCAATAGGAAGAGACTATCAATTTGATCTAGCACGAAAAGCTGCAAATTATATACACAAAACCCTTTGTCGTGAATATGGAGTTTTTACCTTAAACGAATATGCAAGTTCTGATCTTAAGGCAGTATCTAATTATTTTTTGACAGTTAAAGATTATGAAGTAGTGCTTGACATTATTGAGTTAAGTTTTGTGACAATTAACACACGATGCAGAAAAACTAATTACCGAGATTTAGTAAGAACACGAATTCATCCAGATGATGCAATTGCAGAATTAAATGCTCGATTCAAAGAGCATGGTGTTGGATATCAGTTTGAATCAGGGCTTCTTATCCGCATTGATTCAAAGTTTTTACATGCAGAGGTAATTAAACCAGTTCTTCAGATGCTGAAAAAAGATAAAATCTATAAAGGTGCCAATGAGGAATTCCTAAAAGCGCATGAACATTATCGACATGAAAGATATAAAGAATGCCTGAATGAATGTTTGAAGTCTTTTGAAAGTCTAATGAAGGCTATCTGCAATAAGCAGCGTTGGGCATTTGCTCAAAAAGACACTGCTAAAAAACTTATTAATATATGCCTGCAAAAAAAATTAATCCCAGAATTTATGCAAACACAATTTCTTTCTTTTAATTTGTTGCTCGAGAGTGGTATTCCGACATTAAGAAATAGATTAGGGGGGCACGGGCAGGGAATAGAAAATATAAAAGTGGGATCTAGCATTGCAAGTTACGCTATGCATTTAACAGCAACAAATTTATTGTTTCTGTCAAAACTTGAAACTGAATTGAAATAATGGTTACAAGAATAAGAGAATAATATGCTAACTTCTGAATATGTAATAATATTAAAGAATTACGTTAATGATAAAAAAGAAAAGGTTGCTGTGCTGCCCCCTTTTCTTGTAGAGGGAAAAAAGACTAGAATAAAAACATGAATAACTAAGATTATGACTGAGCCACACGAATATTTTGAAGGGAAAAAGGAAGGTAGAATTTATATCAGTAAAAGAATAACTGGTAAAAGTTCTGATGGCTCCGTTTATAATGTGAGATACGTGAGCAAAGTTATAGACTCAGAAGAAAAATGGGAAGAGGTTAAACTAAAGAATCAAATTGTATTACGCACCACACCAAAGGAAAGACAAGAGATTCTTGCAAAGGTGTTTGAAAAAAATAATGGCATCCATGTTTTAACAATACAAAGATATACAAAAAAAACAGGGGCTCCACACCAAATCTCTTTTTCATTTGTCGGTGATGAAATAAGACAACTGAAAGAATTTATTGATTCGATTGTCTTATTATCTTTCGAAGACGATGGAAAAAGCAGGGTCGAAGAAAGCGATTTAGCAAAGTTCAAAGAGATTTTTGCAAAAAATCCTGACATACAATTAATTGAAGAAGTTCTTAAAACCCAAATCACAGATAAAGATGTCGTTGCGTTAGGATACAGGAAACATCAGCTAAAAATTTTCAAGAAGTTATTATATGAAAATTACCTACCAACATATAAAAAGGAAATAATTGGTAAGCCAGAGACTAAAGATGAGACAGCCTGGCAATACTTTTTCTACAAAAATAAATGGATTTTTGGGTATGGGCTTGATTATAGATTTCAGGGCATTCTACAAAAAGAGTTCCATAGTTCATGTAGCGAGGCTGATGGCTCAAATGAAGTTATCGGAGATTTTTTGCTTGGAGACAAAAAGTTTACAACATTCGTTGAGCTCAAAAAACCAGAAATTCCTCTATTCGGAAACTCCAAGAACAGATCAAATTCCTGGAAATTATCTGACGATTTAATAGACGCGGTTTCACAAATCCTAGAACAAAAAGCTAGTGGCCAAATAAAATTAGAGAATCACATCCTACATGATAACAAAGGTAATGAGATAAAAAACAAAGCTTATGATTCAAAAACCATTTTAATTATTGGCACATGGGGTCAATTGGAGAAAAACAGAAATGATTTAGAAAAGAAAATTAAAGAGAAAACGTTGGAGCTATTCAGAAGAGACTCAAGGAATATAGAAATCATTACATTTGATGAACTCTACGAAAGAGCAAAATACATAGTAGAAGAGCAGTAACATTTTTAATATTAAAAAAGGGGTCAACTCCTATCTCTTAATGAAAAATGAAATAAAAAATCTGGAGTTTGAGGACAATGATTTTATCCCCACTAAATTTACTTGTCAGAGAGATAATGTTAGTCCGTCTCAAAGAAAAATCTGGTCCGAAGAGAGAGAAGTAATCATGATAGTTGTCCCCGGTAAAAAAAAGGGGACAGCAGAGTTGCTGAAATGAAAAAGGGGACAGCGACCTTTTTTTGAAAATTAAGTATTATATCGATAAGAAAATTTAGCGAAAGAAACATGGATATACCTAAAAACACAAAAAATAGATTAAAGTATTTAATCAATTTAAGTTGGATAATTTTTCAGCGTAAAGTTAATGGTAAGCAAATTAAAATTAATAAAGAAGCTTCTATGCAGCTACATTTGGCTTCAATCATTAATCAACTGGGGAATTTGTTTTGTTTTGAGTCCGATGAAGAATTTAAGATAGCTATGGAGGAGTTCTATAAAAACAAGAATATAGATATAATTTGTTCAATTAAAGATATTAAAGTTACTATTGAATTAAAGTGTATAAAAGAAAAAACAGCAAAAGGGACCAATAGAGGAGCTCATGATCTTAGTAGATATCATATTTATAAAGATATTGAAAGACTCGAGTCGTATAAAGACGATTTTGAGTTATGTAAGTTTCTTTGCATGACAGATGATAGCAAAATTTGGAACAAGAATGTAAAAGGGTATGCAAGTTTTTTTAATACAGGCGATGGCTATTTCGCAAAAGCTAAAATATATTCACCACCATGGAAGGGGAGATGGCAGAATAAAAATTCGGATAAGAAAATAACATTTAAAAACAGTTATAAATTTCAATGGGCAAAAGAAATCAAATATCGTTTTTTGAATTTAGATATATCATAAAAAAATAATTTATTTTTGCTGAAAATCAGGGGTAGAAAATTAAGTATTTTTTCGCTAGATTTGCAAAAAACGAATCCGCTTATTAGGATGTTATGGGAAAAATAAAAAAAATTATAACATATTTTAAAATAACTGTATCCAAGCTTTGGGAATCTATGAAAAGTAAAGATTTTACCACAGCATTTTTAGCTACATTATTAGGAGTTTTGTTCGCTTTCTGGCTTAATGGCCAATGGCATGAATGGCAAAATAAAAAAAGAATAAAATTTGAATTAGGCATGGTTTATTTAGAGTCATTACATAATGCAAGAGTTGCGTTGGATGCAGAGAAATTATTCGGAAACGATCCAAGCACGCCCTTCAAACGACCTATGACAGTGGCGTTGGATAAAGCATTTCTGGATATCAATTTGTTTAAAGAGTTGCCTTATGATACTATTTATCTCCTAAGAAGATATAAACAAAGGCTGTTAGTATTTAAAGAAGTACTGATGTCAGTTCATAGTTATCGATTACAGAATATTAATTCGAATAATTTGCCCCAGAATATCGTTAAACCATTAAAACATAATATTCTTGATACGAAAGTTCATTGTGCTTTAGTACAAGATAAATTAAAAAAGTATTACAACAAATATGGCGTTGAATATGAAGATGAACTGGAACAAATTAAAGAAAAGCTAAAAAAATATAAAGATAAGGCAATAGATGGCAGCTTGGAATTCCTCAATAAAGAATATCCATAACAGTTCATTCCATCGGATTGTTCTTATGCTCCGCATGAACTCAGCCGGTGGATTCGGATGCTAAAGAGATATAAAAAATGAAAGAAAATAAACCCCTTTTTGGATCGAAGTATTTCATTAGCGAAACACAAAATTTCCTAATGGCAGAAATGACAATAATACGTGGAATTATAAAAGAGGAGAAACTAAAAGATAGGGCTTTAGAAATTTTCTCCATAATCTTTACGTAAGTTAGGGGACACAATGTTAATTAATTGACGGGAATATCTTTTTAAAGGAAGCGCGCCTGTCGAAAGAAGAAAGAGGAACAAGCATTGTGTCCTCCGATTTTAGGGTATAGAATGCAAGAGTGGAGATTTTGGTAAGACTCGACAGAAATAAAAAGGGGCCAACTTTTTTACTGAAAATCAAATTATGTTAACATCAGAACAATTTAATCAATTATTACCGTTGGCTGTAGATTGGGCCAAGAAGCAGGAGAGTTATATTTCCCAAAATGGTGTTTTTCTTTCTAATGGGCAAATAAAGAATACTAGATTAATACCGGTGAAACATCCAGAAAAAGTAAGACTTCTAAAGGTTGATACTATCCCTTTACCTGACAATCCTTTCTTAAGAGCTGCTGCTCAAAGTACGGGCCTTATTACTTTTAAAACCATTGGACTCACTTTAAGATATGGGATTTTTATAAGATCTGATTATTGGAATCATAAAGAAGTAATTATACATGAATTAGTTCATGTATCTCAATACGAACGTCTTGGAAGTATTTTCAACTTTTTACAGAAATATTTACAAGAATGTATTGAAATTGGTTATCCTCAAGCACCAATGGAGCAAGAAGCAATTAACAAAGCAAAGAAAATACATAGGGGATAAACTAATCTCAATGAGAGAGAATAATTTCCAGATAGAATAACTACAACTTTGTTTTATAATTATTTGGATGTTAATAATTTATCAAAAGTATCTAGTAGTTCACATATTGATATTTGTGCAGTCAGGATAGACCATCAAGGATTATTTATGCATAGTTCGTTAGGTCAGATACCTAGAATACTTATTTGTAAGAATAATGGAAAATATAAACTTAATTATAAAATGTTTGCACAAGGATTTCCTATGTTCAAATCTACATTGGATTTAGATTTAAATTATACCCACCAAAGCAGTCTACATGAAAAAACAAAACAAAGGCTAAGCGTGGAACATTGAAAAAAATAAATAGGGTTAGTTGTTATTTTTACCAAAAGCATTGTAGAAATCATTGTAGATAACCCTGTAGCGATATGTTATACTTAAATATAGAAAAAATACTTGACAATGGTCAAAAAATACCTTAAAAAGGTATAGTAAAAATTAAAGAAAAAGAGGTATAAGCGAAATATGAATAATTTAGTTTTAAACACTATTAGCGACAAAAACATATCAACTTTGATCGAAAGTTTAAAAACCCAACAATTATATAAAGAATCCCTTAAATGTGCTATATGCGGAGAGCATATAGAAGAAAAAGATATAGGAGCATTTTTACCTGATTATGGCAAAATTTCTCCTGTTTGTAATAAATTGAGTTGTATTTTAAAATCTACCTACCAGACAATGAAATACAACGGGAATGGCTCACCTATAGTTGAAGAGAGGTAATGAGATCACTCTCTCCTTTCTATAATTCTTGTTTAGATTTTTTAGAACGAAATTTAGGAAAAACCGGATTAAATGTTTTAAAGTGGTCATTATTGGGTTTTTTCCTCTTATGCTTATATAGGCTACACCATAAGTTTATTGTAGAAGTGTTTCGAAGAATATTCTCGTTATTTTGTCTTTTTATAAATAAATTTCGAGGAGAAGAAAGAAGAATCAGCTCAATAATAAATTGGCGCAATAAAGTAGATTACAAAAACAACGAATTTGGGTATGCTAAGGTAAAAATTAATAACATTGAATCAAGAGCCAAAAAGCAAAACAATTTTGATGTAGAAGCTAGTAAAAAAGGCGTAACTCTAGTTATTTCAAAAAGTCTAAAAAAAGAATCAAAGAGTGAAAATTTAGTCAGAACTATCTCAACTACTATCATTCAAGGATATCTAATTGAAATTAAACGTTTTTTAACTCCAGAACTTTCTCAGGCATTAAATAATATAGAAACAATAAAAAAGCTAATACTAATCAAAGATCATTTAGCAGAAAAAATATTTAGAAGAGAAATGGTAGGCGATAATCCTGTACAAAAATTAATGGATAATCTTTATGAATTTCAACAAGAAGGAACGTATGAAATTTTCATCTTATATCTTCTGAGTACAAGAAAGTATAAAAGTATTACGACAAGCCAAGAAGCACAGATAAAAAGAGATGTTATAAATTTTATAGAATGGTTGTCAGATGATAAAGATAGAAGATTGACTAGACCTTTTAGTTCAGAGTATTTTCCAAAAATACAATTTTTATATGTAAAAAGGGAAGATGTAGAAGTAAATGCTCATATAAATCGAGCCATAAAAGATTTCGAAACAGAAAAATGCGATATAATTATCCTTTGGAATATGAATCGGCCCAAAGTTAAGAAAGAATTAATATACATATCAAAATCTATATCAAGATTAGGATATCCAAAGTTTAAAGAATTCAAAAGCAATTTTGGCGATTCAGTTTGCATAATGCATATGAAAGATAAGAATTTATTTTCTAACCCAAGCTAAAAAGCATTTAAGAAAAAACAGCTACTCTTTTCTTGGCATAAGCAGAGATGGGATGTCTTCAAATAAAATAAATCATAGGTAAAAAGATATCAAGGATCTAAAAAAAATTAAAAAATCGTTTCAGAATAAGGAAGAGAAGAAGACCGAGAGGATAAAATAAATGTGATCCTCTTTTCTTTAGGAATTTTTAAAGGGATGAACGGCAATGACTAAGTATGAAAAAGGTTTAAATCGTTTAGATAAGCACGGTAGGGATTTACATGATCTTTGTTGTATTCAAATAAAAAAAATAGATACAAGAATAACATTTGATATTCAAAAGGATAGCATTGTTTATAAAATTAATTCTACTAGATTTTGCGATATTCATCCTGGCAGTTCACAGCCAGGAACAAATAGGGGAAAATCTAGATCTTTAATAATAGATATTAATACTTTTGGGCAGCAACAAAGATTTAAACATCCTTTAGGATACCGAGAAAAACCAAAACCTTATGCGCGTGTATCCGAATATATTAGATATAATGTTTCTAATCGAGAAGAGTTTAAAGCCCTTATTCCACTGTTGAAAAAGTCATACAAAATAGCTTCCAATTGGAAATTAGACTCCAAAAATATTTTTGTACCTAAAAAGATTAATCAGGAGCAAAGAGCTTATTTTGCCTGGGAATATTTAACAAAGATTGCTACTGAAAAGAAAAAAACAAGCTATAAAGATTTAGCTAAAGCAGCTGGAGTTCCTCACCCAAGACCCACAAGATTTGTCTTAGATTTAATTCAAGATTACTGCTTAAGGAATAGGTTACCACCATTGACTATTTTAGTCGTTAATCAATCTGGACAACCAGGAGCTGGTTTTATAGCTTGGGATATTGATGATTTAGAGAAAGGTTTTAATCATGTGTATAAATATAATTGGACGGTTCTTCCTAATCCATTCAATTATGCTTCTGAGGGAGCAGATAAAGAAATGATAATAAAGAAATTATTAGATTTTCCTGAAAAATCTAATGAAGTCTATTCGGCAGTACGTAGTAGAGGGGTTGCCCAACCAATTTTTAGAGATGCGGTATTGAGAGCATACGATAGGCGTTGTGCTATTTGTAGTTTTGGAATTGAAAGTGCTCTTGATGCCTCCCATATAATCGCATGGAAAGATTGTAGTAGAAAAGAGAAAATGGATATACGGAATGGAATTATTTTTTGTGCAACTCACCATAAGTTGTTCGATTATGGATATATTACAATTAATGATGACTATACTATCAACTACCAAAATTCAGATTTAAAAAAACAAAACCATCTAGAATCTGAAAAAGTTATAACTACAGCATTTAACGGTAAAAAAATAAGGCTACCTAAAAAAACTTGTTATTATCCTAAAGTTGAATATCTAAGAAAGCATAGAGAGAGCTTCGAGAGAAAGTAAAAGATATTAAATAGAAATAAGCTACCGCTGTAGGAAAAATTTACTATTATTATGATTTCCATGATTTCCAGACATTTTCGGCAAGTTATTAGGAATCAAGCAGATATAAAACAAATATAGAATAATTGCATATTTCTTTTATAACTTTTTGGATGTTAATATTTTATCAAAAGCGTCTAGCAGTTCATTCTTTTTGTTTATGAAAAAGAAAAAAATAAAAGCGAGTGCCAAAAAACAGGTAATTAAAGACAAGAAAGAGATAGATGATTTTTTCGCTAAACATATTAAAAATACTAGCGATCATACAACGCTAGTTCTAAAATTTCATTTGTATGTAGAACATTGTCTAGATGAGATTTTTCTAACGACATTTCCTGATCCAAACAAAATGATAAAAAAAACTTTTTCTAACAAAATAGACCTTTTTGAAGCGCTTAGGTTGTATGATCCCCCAGATAATAAAGAGATTGTAGTTAAATTACGACAATTAAACAAAATAAGAAATTCGTTTGTTCATAATTTAAATAAAGAATTAAATAAAGACGATATAGCCTCATTCGTCAGGGATATAAAATTAAACGAAAACATGCCTATAGAAGAAAAATTTAAAATTGGTATCATGCATTTCATTGGTTATCTTAGTGCTCATATATCTATCAATCGCCATTTGCCTTTTTTTTCTTCATATTTTCGTAATAAAAATATGTATAAAAAAGATATAGGCTGGAATGATTCTATTATTACTAATTACCCTATTCAGTATGTAAAGGAATTATTTCGTTATCTGAGGATTAAAATAATGCCGTAATGTTTTTTAAATATGAAAAATTGAAATGAAATCTATACAGCTCATTTTATCTAACTTAACCCTTTGTTTTATTAAACTTGGCTGTTTAGATGATTTCGGATGTTATTAAAGAGATATAAAAAAATGAAAGAAAATAAGCCTCTTTTTGGATCGAAGTATTTCATTAGCGAAACACAAAATTTCCTGATGGCAGAAATGACAATAATACGTGGAATTATAAAAGAGGAGAAACTAAAAGATAGGGCTTTAAAAATTTCCTCCATAATCTTTAGCTTATTAAGTACTGGCAATGCAATCTTGCTATTATCTGAAGAAAATCAAAGATTTTATAATGAATGCGTGATGTTAGCAAGAAGCTTTTTCGAAAGAGTAACTAATATTTGTTATTTACTATTGTGTGAAGAGGAAACCTATAAAGCATGTATGCATCATACAATATTTAGGCAATATATAAAAAGAAACAATAGCAGTAAAGTTATGAAAGATAAACAGGACAAGATGCTAGCAAAGATAAGTTTAAGATGGGATGGAACCAAAAATGCTAAAAAAGATGAAAAATTAAGAAAAATAATTGATGGGTTTAAGAAGCAAAGAAAAACCAAATTTCCTTTACCTAAAATCGAAAAGAGACTAGGTTTTCTAAATAAATATAAAAAATATATAAACGCAAGTCTCTTTCTGTTATATCAACAAACTTATTATGATGATGCCTCTGAAGCGTTACATGGATCATTTTATGGAAGTTTATTCCATGTCTTAAGTTCTGAAAGCAAAGATAAAAAAAATGTTGAAATTGATATAAACAAAAATACAGCATTACTTCTTTTGCAGACAGGAGGATTGATCCATCAGCTAATATCTCTTTTAAACAAAAATAACACTTTAAACGAGTTTTATGAAAAATCGGCACATAATGATGAGGGGATTGATAAAAAACTTAAGTTTGCACTTGAGAAAGAAATAACTATATAGGCTCATAACAATTGCTTTACTTGATTATGATTTACTTCTAGCGGCTATTATTACCAATGGGTAAGTTTAAATGTTAGGGGAAAAGTAATAACAAATGGGAATAATCTTGCTTTTTGTTAGCGCTATAATAGGTGGGTTAATTTCATGGTTTATCACATGTATGTATTATAAGAAATCCTCTAACGAGCAAAGAGAATTAATTAGTAATTTATCAAAGGAATTAAAAGAATCTAATACCTTAAAATATTTTGAATTTTTAACGGAGAACAGCAAATGGAAAGAAGAAATAATCAATAATGATAACGTCTGGGTAGCAGAAAAAAATAACACTTTCCAGATACAAAGAGGTGACTCTAAAGGAGACTTTCGCGAAGCATGGACTCAAAAATATCCAGACAAGAATACAAAAGGCTATTCTGTATATCTCAAAATAAACAATTCTCCAATTAAAGAATTAACTTTTATTTCTCTAGATGGTGGTAGAATATTTGTTCCATTGCCAGAGCGGAAGTTTGAAAAAGAAAAAGTGATTTATTTTTGGGATACGAACAGTTTAGAGTTTAAGGTTTGTAAAATTGTTGGAAAATATTATATTTGGGAAAATATTTACAAAGTAGCTAAACAGTCGAACATTGAAATTATTAACTAAAGTAGGATGATTTTATTTTTAGAAAAGAATAATACTTGCTGAAGCAATTTAGGCAAAATAAGATTTGCCTAAAGACAATTAACAGTAAGACTAACAATTTCACCTTGCATTTCAATCAAATTCTTTCGGAAATGAGTTAAACAAGATTTTTTTATATTAAGTGCTGTGAGGTATAAAAAAAAGGAGGGCAAAAATGAGTTTCATCGAAGTAAAAAACAAAAAAGGTACTGCAGAAAGAGATGTGCCAGAAGGCTGTAATAGTTGGTTAGATTTTTGGGAAAAGAGAAAAGACAAAAAAGCTACTGAATGTGAAGTAATGTCTTGTAATGGTGAGGCAGATCTTGGTGGGCATGTTATTAAAATTAACAATGGTAGTAAAGAATATATTTTGCCCATGTGTGTTTCGTGCAACAAAAAAGAGGATGCTTTTAAAGCATGGGAGAATGATTTAGTTTCGGTAAAATAAATTTCTAATTTAAATAAACCTACGAATCTTAAAGATGTAAGTTCCGGGGACAGGGTGAACTACCCCGATTTCAACAAAAACTAAAAACAGGTAAATATCCACAAGAGGTGTTAGATAACAAGCAGAAAAAATATCCAGAATAATTTTAGTCACTCAACCGAACTCCTCTTAGTATAAACCTCAAAAACACCCCGTCTTAATCTTATCTTATATATCCGAGATTTGGCGATCCAGATTTTTCTGTTGTTGCAATAGACCAAGACAGCTTTTTCGGTTTCATGTAAGAAACGGACTCTTATCCAGATTTTTCTCTCGTGCGGGTAAGGAGAAGAGCGATAATAGGGGATTCGGAAAAACATGGTTTTACCTCCTGTGTTTGTTTTGAAGTACTGCTTTTTTGGCGGTTTTATGATCAATTCCTAAAGCTTTGCCTATTTTGTTGTAAGAGAAGCCTAATCGGTGTAGCTCAGTAGCCTTTTGGGCGAGATTTTGATATAAATAAGGTGGTTTTGCCGGTAGAATCTTGATGCGGGCATGGATTTCTGAGGCGGTTCGAATTGGTTGGGTTCGTGTCCACCATTTCACCTTAACCGACAAACTTTTCTACCCGAATGGGGGAAAGTTTGGCGGAACATCTAGAAAAAAATGGTGGATTTCGACGAAGCACCGCCTGAGTCGAAATATCATAGCACTCTCTACCGACAAACTTTCTAACCCGAATGGGAGAAAGTTTGTCGGAATATTCAGAAAAAAAATGGTGGATTTCGGCGAAGCACCGCCTGAACCGATCCAAAAGAATTCTTGACGGCATTTCGTTTTAGATATATATTAAACATACAATTAGTTATTGTCCCGAGTTAGAAGGATTAAATCCCGGACACAAAACAAGTAAAACCTTCGCTGGTAACGGCGAGGGATTTTTTAATTTTAGGAGGACTAAATATGAAATATACAATAATATTATTTTTGTCTTTATTTTTTGCCAATAATTTAGTTTTTGCGGGGATAGGCATAGACTCTTCAAATTGGGGTAAATGGCTAGGGCCAGAATTGAGCGAAGAAGAGAAGAATATAAAAACCATAGAAGCTATTAAACAAAAGATAAAAGAGGAGCCTACAAATCACGAGCATTATTTTGCTCTCGCTTTTACCTATGATCAATTGGGGCTTCATAAAGAAGAAGGAAAAGCTCTTCAAAATGAAATAAAGTATTATCCGGATGATAAAGAGGGGAAAGATGCAGCTTATGGAAACTTAGCCAGAGTTTATCTTATCCTTGGCAACCTTAATGCGGCTAAATCTGCCTTAGATAAGGCAATGAAAATAAACTCTGAAAATATTCCTAATTATCTTCATCTGGCTACTTATTATTTCGAAAAAGATAATATTAAAAATACTGCGATAACCTTGAAAAAGTTGAGCGATATTGACCCTCAGGGCGAACAATATTATGATTTTTACAACCGCGCTCTTTTTCATCTAGAAGCAACAAACTCAGAGCTGATAGCTCTCTTTAAAAAGCTTACAGAAATTGATCCCGGAAACTCTGAGGCCTACAAAATGTACGGGACAGCCTTACGCTACGATTTTGATAATTTAGCAGAAAACTTTTCCTTGATTAAAGAAGTTTATCAAAGAGCCATTGAGCTTGATCCGGAAAATGTCTACAACTATGTAAGTTTCGGTAATGCTTATTGGACCAGAGGATTGGTGGAGGAAGAAAACAAAGAATATTATTTTAATATTGCTCTAAAATGGCTAAAAAAAGCGAAAAAGATTGATCCCGAAAACTACAAAGTTTCTTTTTCTTTAGGTAATTGCTATCTTTCCTTAGAAGAGAATGATAAAGCTATTGAAAATCTAGAATATGCTTTTGAAAATGAAAAAAATAATCCCCTGATTAAAAGAGCACTAGCTAACGCATACAACAATAAAGCTTACAGCTTTTACAAAAAGGGAGAGAGCTTAGAAAAAGGGTTAGAACTGATTGAAAAGGCAATTTCTATCGAGCCTGAATCCGGTATCTATTTATCTACTAAAGCAGAACTTTTATACAAATTGGGAAAATACAAAGAGGCGCATGGATACATCAAGCAAGCGATTGCCCTGGAACCCGATTATTTGGAGATACAGGAAGATTTTAAAATGATAGAGGAAGCTTTGAAAAGCAAAAAAGATTAGCTATGCAGAATCGGATCTTGCCTGATTCGCAAAAACGAATTTTTGCTCCTCAGCAACGGTTCTGGTTAGATTGCTTTGATTTTAGAGGAAGTTTGGTATAATGTAAATCCAACTATTTGATAAAAAATGATTAATTCAAGTATTCAAAAAATAAGACAAAGAAAGCTTGACTTTTATAGAAAAATAAGCTATATTTTAGTTGACAAACCCACCACGCCTCTGCTAAGCATGCGCATCTTTGGTGGGTATTTTTTTTGCATAAGAGAGGGGGCTTTTTATGAAATATAAGAAGCCCCCTTTATCTATAAAGGAACAATGTGATAAACTTTGCGATAGAGGACTTACCATAGAAGATAAACGATTTGCTGAGTCAATTCTTTCCTCAATAAATTATTATCGTTTGAGCGCTTATTATTTCCCTTTCCAGAAAGATAAAGAAAAACATTTATTTTATCCCGGTAAGAAATTTAAAGATATTATTTGTTTGTATAAATTTGATAGCGCTTTGCGTGCCTTAATTTTTAGGCTAGTTGAATCAGCAGAAATATTGGCGAGGATGCGTATTACTTATTGCTTAGTTACAAAATATAAAGATCCTTTTTGTTATATAAGTAAAGAACTTTATTCTCCTAAATTTCTAGGTAAACAAATTGCAGTAGAAAATTTAGATAGACAATGCCGTAATTTTCCAGATGTCGATACTAAACTTTTATGGGATTGTTTAAAAGAGAAAGAACATATCGATAAAAGAGGAATGATTCTAAAAGATTTTTCAACATTTGATGATTTTCAGTTAGATAATATAAGCAATAAAATTCAAGAAGCTATTTTTAGATGTTTTTCTACCTCTCCTTTCGAAGAGTGGATGGAGCAGATGGAAGGGACCTTGTTAGAGTCGAAAGAAGTATTTGTAAGGCATTTTCGTAAAAAATATAAAAATCAATATCTGCCCTTATGGATGGTAACGGAAACTATTTCTTTTGGACAATTATCAAAGCTATATGCTGGCCTTAAAAGTGACAATAAAAAAGAAATTGCTAAACTTTATGGTTTACCCCATAAGCTGATAGGGCAATGGTTGCATTCTTTAACTTATCTAAGAAATATTTGTGCTCATCATAATCGGTTATGGAACCGAGTGCTAGAAATTAGGCCTAAGAAGCCAAGGCACTTCAAAGACAAAGATGTTTGGAGCGATAAGATATTTAGTCTTTTACTCGTATTGAAAAGAATGGTAGCTAAAACCTTTGATTGGGAAAGATTCACTAAAGAATTGAATGATATACTTAAAGAAAACGAATTTGTAGATATTAGTAATATGGGATTTCCTGATGATTGGGAAGGATGCCTTTTAAGATAATGAAAAATACAATGAAACAATATAAACCTACCGGAATAAAAAACTGGCCCAAAGACGACCGGCCGAGAATTCCGGGGACAGAACACTTAATCGTTGAACCACTTAAATAACATGAACCAAAAACCAACAACCATAACCGCAAGTGAGATTGCTGATTGTGAGTATTGCGAGGTGAGCTGGAGTCTATCCGGTAGAAGCTGGGATGGTGCATCACGGAAGCTTTCCGGCAAAGGCGGTGTAGCTCACTCAGAGCATATTCGGGCAGAGGAAGCCTGCGGACAACTGGCGAAATGGAAGGAATACGCTAAATTAGAAACTTATATAAGGAAGGAAAGGGAACAACAGCGACCTTTTTAGCGAAGGGAAACGTCTCCTGACTAGGAGGTAATCCAATATGGAATATTATATTTTTGGCATTCGGCTTGAGGAAAGCGCATTATATGAGGCAGCGGACAGGCCGGTACGAAAAATCAAGATTTCCGGTAACCGGAGTTTATACTCTTTTGCTAAAACAATAACCAAGGCCTTTGGTTTCTTATTTGACCACGCTTTTGGATTTTATGACAGCTTTGACCTGATGAACGCCCAGAAAGTATATGAGCTTTTCACCGATGTCGGTGAACCGTCCTCTCCCGCGGCAAAAGGCGTTAAAAAGACAAAGGTCTCTCAGGCATTCGTGAATCCGGGAGAGAAGATGCTTTTTCTGTTTGATTATGGTGATGAGTGGCGCTTTACGGTAGAGCTTAAAGAAATACGTAAGGCCGAAAAAGGGGAGTCCGAACCCGTAGTCTTAGAAAGCATAGGCAAATCGCCTGAGCAGTATCCGCCATGCGAGGAAGATTTGTAAGATGCAAAAAGAAAAAGTAATCAGAAGGCAGAAAGACTTTTCAAGGTTGCTCAGAGAACGAAAAGCCGCGCATGGAGATAAAATAAAATGGGAAAAGGGTAAGAAAGGCAGGCTTAAGGTTAAAGGCCTAAGCTAAAGGGATGTGGAGGCATGGCTAAATATCTGATGCTGGGTAAGTATTCACCGGAAGGGGTCAAAGGGATAAGTCCAGAGCGTACCGGTCGGGTAGTCGAGATTATCCAGAAATCCGGCGGCAAGGTAAATGCAATGTATGCTCTGTTGGACTGTCACGACCTGGCATTTATCGCGGATTTCCCCGCTAATTCCGGCGCCATAAAGGCCTCGGTGGCCCTGGCAAAGCTGACCGGCATAGGGTTTAACACCTTTCCCGCGATGCCAGTAGAGGAATTTGACAAATTGTCGGAGCAATAATAAACCAAAAAGTGACTCCGGGAGTCACTTTTTGGTAAAATGACCGACGACTGGCTTAGTGATTTTTTTCTGGGAGGGGTAGATGAACTGGTGAATAGCCAGGATTGTCCGCGTTGCGGTAAGACATTTATTTTGACTGGGCATTAGAGTGGGTTGACAGAGCAAGGAAAATATGCAAGTGCCCTAATTGCTACAAGAAAGTAGAAGTATTATAATGATGGCGGGAATAAAAAAAACCGAAGAAATTAAAGTTTTTATTTCGACCCGGGAGTCTGTTTGTGATGAATGCAAAGAAGAGCTTGGCCGGCGCGCCTGGATTACGCTTATGCCGGATAAAGGAGCGGTTTGCTTGTCTTGTGCGGAT